>JAHELT010000083.1 GCA_024644045.1 Chromatiales bacterium
AGACGATCTGTTCGAAGTTATCGACCTGGATCAGGATGACGGCGATCTCTATCCCGAAGCGTTGCGCCAGAGACAGCTCCTTCCGGCCCAGCTCGTAGAAGCAACCGCGACCGGGCAGGCCGGTGATGGGGTCGGGTCGCATCTTCTGGGTCCGGCGTGGCATTACTGCAGACATTGTTCTAGCCCCCTCTGCTTATCGACACACGACGATGGTCTTGTGAACTGGTTCACAAAAATAAGCAAATACGTTACCAATCTTGAAAATTCTTTAGAAAACAGCCTATTAATCGGCCTGTTGACCGCGCTGCGGCCGACCGCTGCAAGGTTTCCCGACGGATTGCGGCGAGCGCTCGTCACAGCGGGCGCCCGGGCCGCCGCACCGGCCTGTCACCGGCGGCGGGGCATCAGGCCGGCGGGGCCTCGGACGGGGTGCCGGTCTGGCGCAGGTAGGCGGCCTGGAAACGCAGGTAGCCGTGGCTGAGAAACCGGTGCTGCGGGCGAACCCGTTCGTAGACACGGGGCAGGGCGTGAAACGGGACGCCGGGGAACAGGTGATGCTCGACGTGGTAAGGCATGTTCCAGGCCAGAGCGCGCACGAGCGGATTGGTGAGCGTGGTACGCGTATTTGCGAGCATATCCTCGGCCCCGGGCTCGCAGCCGCCGTGCTCGGCGAGCAGATACGCGCTGAGGAACGGGCGCCCGATGAGCAGCGGGATTATCCAGAAGTACAACGCCTCGGCGCGCCCGAGCGCCACGCTCATCAGCGCTACCCCGCTGTACAGCGCCAGAAACAACCGGGCCTCGGCGGTGACCGCCGCGTGGGCGGAGGCGGGGATGAACGGCTCCTCGATCCTGCCCAGCGCGTGGCGGACGCGCGTCTTGATCTCCTGCCACCACACTCGTCGAATACCGAACAGGAAGTCCAGGTACTGCACCGCGGTCGCCGGCTTCGCGGCGCCACCGAGCAGCTCGGGATCGCGAACGGGGTCCTGCGTGTAGCGATGATGATCGAAATGGAAATGGCGGAAGTACCCGGGCGGTATGTTGACCACCAGGCCGCAGAGCCAGGCCACCGCGCGGTTCGCCCGACGGCTGTGGAACGCGGTCCGGTGTACCGTCTCGTGCAGGGCGCAGAACAGGAAGTTCAGCAGGATGCCGTGCACGGTCCAGGCGGGCACGACCCACCAGCTGCCGAGCGTGTACGCGACTAACGCTCCGGACCCGCACAGGGCGAGCAGGTGCCTGGCGATCTGCCACCCGCCCCGCCAGTCGCTGCGGGTCGAAAGTTGCTGGAGTTCGTCCCTGGACAGCAGTTCCCGGCGGGTGAATACGTCGCGCATGGCCCCCTGCGGGCTCCTCAATCCCGCGTACTGTACCGGAACCCGGGCGACGCTGACCACCGGGTCGAGTCCGGGTGCTAAGCTGCGCGGGTGGTCAAGGCCGACATCGTTCGCCGTCTCGAGGAGATCGCGGTGTTTCTGGAACTGCGGGGCGCCAGTCCGTTTGAGGTGCTCGCATTCCGCAACGCGGCCGGATCGCTGCACGAGTGGGACGGCGATCTGCACCAGGCAGTGGCCGCCGGGACGCTTACCGATATCGCGGCCGTCGGCAAGGGCATCGCCGGCGTCATCGCCGAGTTCGCCCGCACGGGGCACGCGCAAAAATACGACAGCGTCCGGGGCGGCTATCCCGTTACCTTACTGGATCTCCTGCAGGTGCCCGGTCTCGGCGTGAAGAAAGTCAGCGTGCTCTACGAGGCGCTGGGCATCGCCGACCTCGAAGCCTTGGAACGGGCAGCGGCGTCGGGCGCCGTTCGTGCGCTGCCCGGTTTCGGGGCGAGGACGGAGGAGCGCATACTGAGGGGCATCGGCTGGGTACGGCGCCGTCAGGGCGCGCCGGAAACGGGTTGAAAACGCCGCCCCGACGCGGCAGTGGGCCCGGTCTGCGGCATCCCGGCCGAGCGTGCCCCCCTTGGCGACCCGCGGATCAGTTTTACCCTGCAGTGTGTCGTGGTTCACATTTTCTGCTACGATCGCAACTCGCTCACGAGCCTCCAAGGTCATACACTGCTGGGTACGGCAGCTGTCGAAAATTCGACAAACACGCCGTTCAGGGCAGAACAACAATAAGTCTCTAAGGAGCAGTCATCCGCACGCGTCATTTGACGAAGAGATTGGAGAACGCCCAAAGGCCTCGACTGGATTGGTTCAACATCGGCAAGCTGTACGTGCGGCCTGCGACTGCAGACAAATAGACGACGCCACTTTTCCGGGTTGCCCCTCAGCGGGCATCCGGCAGCGGAGTTACCCTCCGCGACCAGCCCGCCCGCAACGCCCCTATGCTGCGGTTCCGGGGCCGTCGTTTGTGCTTCAGCACTCGCTATTTTCGCCACGATGTTGAACAATGTTGGGCTGATGCACTACCCGACATGAACGACAACGTTACCTACAGAGACGCGCTGCGCACCGGCCTCAAGCTCCACTGGTACGAGATATTCTCCGTGCTCGGTCAGGGTGGATACGGCATCACTTACCTGGGTCGCGACACCAACCTGAACAAATCGGTCGCGATCAAAGAATACCTGCCCAGAGAGCTCGCGATTCGCGACGGCAACAACACGGTCCAGCCGCGTAACGGCCAGCAGGGCGAGTTCTACAAGAACGGGCTGCGCCGCTTCATCAAGGAAGCTCAGACGCTGGCGCGTTTCAAGCACCCGAACATCGTCCAGGTGCAGAGCTTCTTCGAAGCCAACAATACCGCCTACATGGTCATGGAATACGAGCGCGGTAACAGTCTGGCGACGTTTGTGGAAAACAAACGCTTCCGTGTCGAAACCGTGCTCATCGAGATTCTGCTGCGCATCATGGATGGGCTGGAGCAGGTCCACAAAGTCGGGTTCATCCACCGCGATATCAAACCCGCCAACATCTTTCTGCGCAACGACGGCACCCCGGTGTTGATCGACTTCGGCTCGGCGCGGTACGCGCGCCACGGCGAGGTCAGCACCCTGACCAGCATGGTGTCGCCGGGGTTTGCGCCGATCGAACAATACCAGGGCAGCGAGGTTCACGAGGGCCCCTGGTCGGACATCTACGGACTCGGCGCAACCTGTTATCGCCTGATCAGCGGCGTCGCGCCGGTCGATGCGCTGAAGCGCAGCGTCGGCCTCACAGTAGACGGAAAGGATCCGTACGCCCCGCTGGCCGACGGCGAATACAACGAGTTCAGCATGCGCTTCCGGGACGCTGTCGACGTCGCCATGCGCTTCAACTGGAAGCACCGGCCGCAGTCGATCGCGGAGTGGCGCAGCATACTGCTGAACGGCGTGGCAACCGTGCCGCCGAAGCAACCCGGTACCGCCGGGCAGCCGGCAGCGTCGGGTGCCGGGCCGCGGCGCAATACCGGGGGTGACACCGAACGCTACGAAGCGGCGACGGGGCTTGGCGCAAGGGTGGCAAGGAAAACCACCGGTCCCCGCCGCGCTGTGGGCATTACCGAGCCCGTTTCCGCTACCTCGCCGCACGCGATAACCGAGCGCGCGGCGCGCGTGGAACCAGGCCCCCGGACCGAAACGTTTGCGATCCCGAATCCGGCGAGCGACCCGGGCTCCGGTGATGCGCCGCAGACCCGTGCCGCGGCGCCACCGGCCGGGGATCCCGTGCAGCGTGAAAGTGTCCGGGCGTCTGGCAAACCACGGGCGGTGGTCAAGGGCGGGGCCGCGAAGGCACTGCAACCTCGGGCTTCGTCGGGGGGCGGCGAAAAGGCGCGCGCGCCCGAGCTGAGCGCCCGGCGCGCCGAACCCGAACCGGTCGCGATCAGCGCCGTCGGGGCTGCTCCGCGAAACCGGCGTTGGGCAGTTGCCGCCGGTGTCGCGGCGACGATCACTGCAGCGGTGATCGGTTGGCAGTTGCTCGATCCCACGACCGTTCCCACGGCGCCATCGGTGGATGAGCGCGTCGCAAAGGCCGCAATAGCACGGGCAACCGCGGAACGCGCGGCCGCTGAGCTGGCAGCGGCAGAGCAGGCGGCTGCCGAACGCGCGGCGCAGGCGGAAAAGGCGGCGGCGCAACGCGCGGCAGCGGTAGAGCAGGCGGCCGCAGAGCGTGCCGCCGCGGAACGTGCGGCCGCAGAGCGCGCCGCGAAAAGGGCGGTAACCGAACGCGAAGCCGCGGAGCGTGCGGCGGCGGTACTCGCAGTGGCCGAGCTTGCGGCAGCGCGTCAGGAGGCCGCTGCCCGGCGTGCCGCGCAGCAGGCAACGAACGAGCGACAGGCGCTGGAAGCGGCGCAGCGCCGCGACCAGCAGCGGGTGGCGCTGACCGTCACGAATCTCCCGCCGTCGCCGGATACGGCCCCGGCGGCGGACCGGCCGGACATTGAAGTGATCAGTGAATTGATCAACGAGTTCGAGCGTGCATTCGAGAGCCGCGACTTGAACCGCCTGGAGCGTACGGCCAATCTGTCCCAAGGCAAGCGCGCGCTGCTGGAACAGGTGTTCAACACCTATTCCGTGATCGAGGTGTCGATCAGCGATCTGGCGTTGCTGGGGGCTCAGGGGTCGGCGTCGGCCAGGATGACGGTTACCCGGCTGCTTGATCAGAACGGTAACCGGGTGATTCCCGGGGCATGGAAGGAACAGCAGCTCGTTACGCGCAAGGAAGTCGGCCAGTGGCAGAAGTTCGAGTGGTAGAAGCGTCCGGCACGCGCGTGCTGGCGCGCTGCCCGGTGTCGTCGGATATACTTCGCAACACGATAAGCGTGCGCCGTGGCGATGCGGCGCCAAAAGAACACAAGCGGGGAAGGATGGCTACACGTTCGGGTTGCAGCACCCGAGGCGCACTGCTCGGGCTGCTGCTTGTATTACCCTATCCGTTGCAGGCGCAGCAGTCGCAGGCGCCCAGCGTCGATGCGATTGCGCCGGTCGTGAAGCACGAACCCGTCGCCGACGAGGTCGAAGCCGGAACGCCGCTGTCGATTTCCGCGACTGTCACCGACAACGTCGCCGTGACCCGAGTCACGCTGTTCTACCGCGCACGCGGCGAAACGGACTACCGGCGGATCGGCATGCAGCGTCTCGGCACGACCGATATGTTCGTTGCCACGCTGGATTCCGATGCAGTGCGCGAGCCCGCGCTCGAGTACTACATCGAAGCCGCGGACGCGGCCGCCAATATTCTGCTGGCCGGCTATGCGTTTTCGCCGCTGGTGGTGGCCGTGTCGGCAGTCGGCACGATGGCGTCGACCGATGAGGCGGCGGCACCTCCGCCACCCGTGCAGGTCGAGAAGTCCGGTTCCAACACCTGGCTGTGGGTCCTGATGGGCGTCGGCGTCGCCGCGATTGCGGCGGGGGCCGGCGGTGGCGGCGGTGGCGGCGGAAGCAGCTCATGTGGCGATAGCTGTATCGCCATCAATGGACCGCTGCCGGGCTCGAACTAGCGTGCACTTGCTCGATCGCCGGCACAGCAGGAATCCGGGCGCCGCACAATCGGTCGCTCGCACCGTGAAACACCTGCTGCTTTTACTCTCGGTTGCTCTTATCGGTTCGATGTCCTTGGCGGGCTGCGACACCGAGTCAGCCTCCGGCGGAGCGAGCGCGCAGGTGCTTCTGACTATGCCGAACGTGGCCCAGTACCCGCCGACCGGGCGCGTGCGCGCAGGGGTAACCGTCGATGGAGGCCCCCGGATCGAGCTGAGCGTCAATCAAACCGATGGCACGATTTCAGGCATTGTTCCTGTATCAATCGGACAGCACACAATCGTGATCACCCTTGAGTTTGTCTTCAACGACACGGCGGTGGGCAACGTCGTGCTGGCTACCTACACAGAAATCGTGGACGTTACCGGCGGGCAGAACAACATCACCTTCACCCAGAGCGACTACGTGTTCCCGAACGACGATACCGACGAATATGCGAACTTAGGCGAGGTTCTCGCCGGAACAGATCCGTTCGACGGAGGCGATGAACCACAAGGGGGAATCCTGCCGACCAGTGGCGTTTGGAATCTCATGCAATGGGGCGCAAGCAACTGGCAGTAACGGTATTTACTGAGGATACGAGCTTGAACAAACGAGTTGTGACTACGATTTTCGGCGGCGTCCTGGTCGCGCTGTCGCTGTGCGCTACGGCGCAAACGTTTCAGGTGCCGCATACGTTCACGGGCGGCACACCGGCGCTCGCCAATCAGGTGAACGAGAACTTCGACGCAATAGAGGCGCGACTGCCGAATACGGGGCGTATTTTCATACCGCCGAAGGCGATCAGTTTGGGATTGGGCGCAAATGACCAGGTGGTGGCAATGGCAGTGGGTGCCAACGATTCGTTCACCGCCGCGGTTGGTCGACCGACAGACTACGTCCCCGGTGTCGCTCCGGACATCACCATACAACCCCTGCTGACAGGTTGCTTGAACATGGATGTACGTATCGGGATCGAGAGTGATTACTCGAATATCGGACCTAACGGTGTAAACCTCGAAGTCGCGCCGGAACAGGATTTCACCATGCCCGTTGATGTCACGACGATCGAAGCCCCGAGCTTCACGCGTACGGGATTGGGCGACGTCACGTACATCACGATCAATCGCGTAGCTTCGCAGGGTGGAAATCCCTGTGCGGGTGCAGTGAGCCTGCACGGCATTCTCATTACCTACCCGCGTTAGTAGAGTCTACTCCCCGCCCCAACCCTGTTTTCCGGAAAAAGGGCCTTTTCCGATTTCCGAGAGGGGTCAGAGGTGAGGGCGATCAGCGCGCCAGCGCTTTCTTTACCCACGGCAAACGATCCTGACCGAAGTGCATCTGTCCGGCCACGAACACGGTCGGCACGCCGAACACGCCACGGTCTACGGCACCGTTGGTGTTTTCGATCAGCCGGGTCTTGATTTCCGGCTGCTGAATCGCGTGCAGCGCGGCGTCCGCATCGAGCCCCGCGTCCTTCAGCACTACGCCGACAGCTTCCGCATTGCCGACGTCGCGTTGCTCAACCCACGCGGCCTCGAACAGCGTCCGGTTGTAAGCTTCCAGACACCCGGCTGAGTCTGCCCAGACGGCGCCGCGCATCGCCGCCAGGGTGACGAAGATGAAGTGCGGGTTGTACGCGAACGGCACCCCGTAGGACTCGGCGTAACGCACGATGTCGTCGAACATCCATTTGCGCTTCGCTTCGATGCGCGCCGGTGTCTCGTTGCCGGTCGCCTTGAACACGCCGCCCAGCAGGACGGGTCTGCAGATCAGCTCGGCGTCGCACCGGCGGCAGATGTCCGGCAGCTGGGTCCAGGCGAGATACGCGGTTGGGCTGCCGTAGTCGTAGTAGAACTCGACCTGTCTTTGCATATTGATGTCCCGTTGTCTTCGCTGGTACGTACCCTCACCAGGATTCCATGTAGGTTCTCACGTCGGTCTCGAAGGTCCACGCCGAGCGCGGCTGGCTGTGCAGCTGCCAGTAGATCTGCGCCAGCGCCTCCGGCTGCATGATGCCGTCGGGCGGGCGGGCGGCGAACCACTCCGGGAACAGCGCGCGCGTCGCCGCCGTATCGATGGGGCCGTCGATCACCACGTGTGCCACGTGTATCCCCTGCGGCCCGAGTTCTCTTGCCATGCTCTGGGCGAGCGCCCGTAACGCGTGCTTGCCGCCGGCGAAGGCGGCAAACTCCGCCGCGCCCCGCAGGCTTGCCGTCGCGCCCGTGAACAGGATGGTTCCGGCGCCGCGCTCGAGCATGCGCCGCGCCGCTTCACGGCCCACCAGGAACCCGGCGAAGGCGCACATCTCCCAGACCTTGCGGTACACCCGCGCGGTCGTTTCGGTGACGCCGAAGCGGACGTTGCCGCCCACGTTGAACACGGCCACCGCCAGCGGGCCCAGCTCGTTCTCGATGCGGTCCACCAGCGCTGCAACCTGCGCTTCGTCACGCGCATCGGAATGAATACCGGTGGCGTGTCCACCGTCCGTTTCGATGGCGGCGATCAGACGGTCGAGATCGCCACGCCGGCGCGTGGCGACGACGTGCAGTCCTTCCCGGGCGAACCGACGTGCGATAGCCGAGCCGAGATAGTCCCCGGCCCCGACCACCAGGGCCACGGGTTCAGCGGTCATGTGCCACTCCCGGTCGCCCGGTGCACCGACGGCAGGTCAGCGGTGGCGGCGGGAAGACGCATACAAGCATGCACCGAACTTATCACAAGCGTCACGGCCTGACCCGGTTCACGGCGGCCCGGCAGTGCCGTATCCTGTGGGCCTCGGAGACCACAGGAGTCAGAATCGATGAGTGCCGAGCGCCCGTTTGCCGAGTTCGACAAACCGCTGAGCAGCGATGCGGCCAGCTCGTACACCATGCCTGCGTGCTACTACACCGATCCGTCGGTCTATGAGCTCGAGAAACAGACGATTTTCGCAAGGAACTGGCACTATATCGGCCACCTGTCGCATGTGCAGAACGCCGGCGACTACCTGACGCTGCAGATTGCCGACGAGAACGTGTTCGTCATGCGCGGCGAGGACGGCGAGCTGCGCGGGTTTTACAACGTGTGCCGGCACCGTGCGCACCGACTGCTGGAAGGCGCCGGCAACTGCCGCACCATTGTGTGCCCCTATCATGCGTGGTCCTACCACTCAGACGGACGGTTCAAGCATGCGCGATTTGCGAGCGACATGCGCTCGTTCGATCCGGGGGAGTTCTGTCTGCCGCAGGTCCAGGTGGATTCGCTGCACGGGATGCTGTTCGTGAACATGGACCTCGACGCGCGCCCGATAGCGGACAACGCACCCGGACTGGCCGACGACCTGGCCGGGCTGGTTCCCGGGCTGGGTGCACTGAGGCCGGTGGAGGCTTTCGCGTTCGATTCGCCGCAGAGCGCGGACTGGAAAGCGAACTGGAAAGTGGTGGTCGACAACTATGTCGAATGCTACCACTGCTCGAAAGCCCATCCGGCGCTGGCCGATCTCATGGTCATGAAAAGCTATGAGCATGAGGTGCGCGGCACCTGGGCGCGGCAGGTATCGCGCGCGTCGCGCGCCTCGAATTCCGCGTACCCTTTCGGCGATGACGACGATGTGCAGATCGCCGCCTACTGGTATCTGTTTCCGACCACCTCGATATGGCTGGTGCCGGGGAAGGCCAACCTGTTCGTGCTGGCGATGATGCCGAGCGGCCACGAGAGCACCGTGTTCCGCGGCCACCGCTACGCGCTGGGGGCCGCCGCGGACGAGGCACGCATTGTGTATCTGAATGAAACGCTCGGTCCCGAAGACCAACGCCTGTGCGAATCGGTGCAGCAGGGGCTGAAGTCGCGGTCCTACAACCAGGGGCGCTTCATGGTCGACGCCGAACGCTCGGGTACCGCCGAGCACGGTGTGCACCAGTTTCATCGCCTGGTGTTGGCGGCGCTGGCTTGATCCGGCGCCGACCCCGGCGGGCGAACGTGGGCAAAGAATCTGCGTTGAGCCGATAGGTCAGATTCTTTCTCGGTGCGCACATCGCTGATCAGCTGGCGTGTGGGTGCGGCTCGAGCGATTGCCGACCCTGCCGATACGATAGGCTGCCCAACAGCCGATTACTACCCCGGCGACGTTGGCAACGCTGTCCCCGAACCCGAACGCTGTTCCAAAGAGGATGCTCTGCAGAGTTTCCAGAGCCAGCGCGAGCGCGATCAGGCCAGAGCCCATGCTGAGCTGAAGCAGCTGATGTCTGGTGGACAGACAAAAACAGAACGTGACGAGCGCAAAACTGCACAAGTGAATAATCGGATCGCCGAAAGGTATCCGAGCGACCGCGTGTTTCAGGGGGTAGGCTGGATTCACGGAAAAATACACGACGACAGCCGCCGCTGAGTAGCCGAGAAATCGCCAGGTCCTGGGTCTGATCTCATCGATGAGGGCTGTTTGCTTTCGAGCGTTCAAGCGATTCCGGCGGCAGTTTCGATTGCAGGCGAATTTATCACGGCCGCCGGGAAAGCAGGGGAACTGGTTGCGCAGACCGGTGTGCTCTACCCTCAGCGCGCAGTGGAACTGCGTCGCGGCTGGCGGAATGACGCTGGCGGCGCGCCGCAATTGACGTCGGTCGGTTATCCGGCCGGTTCGGCGGCGTGGCGGATAAGATCGTACTGCCGGCAGTCCATGACTGAATCGGTGTGAATGGACTGCCGCCCTGCAGGGGACTCAGCCGGCCAGGTAGGAAGCCAGGTGGGCGCTCAGATCGCGCGCGTCGTCGCCGGCGCCGTCGATCAGGCTCGATTTGCGGCGTCTCAGGAAGTTCAATCCCAGCAGGTACATGCCGGGGGCATCGGCCACCCCGCCGTCATGACGAATGCGGCCTTTGCGATCGAATACCGGCACTTCCAGCCACGAGTAATCCGGGCGGAAGCCGGTCGCCCACACGATGGTGCGGATTGCACCGCTTCCCAGATCCATCTCGAGCGGCGGGGATGCCTCGACCGCAGTGGGCGCGAAGCGGTGAGGCGGCGGGGTCTCCGCGTCGTAACCGTTATCGGTGGCCCACTCGTCGATCGTGTTCAGCAGCCGGTTCATTTTCAGGTCGGCCAGGGCGCACTGATTGCGCAGCGAACCCGAGAACAGCGCCTTGCGGCCGTTCAGGCCCGCCAGGCGCCCGATCAGTTTGACACCGATACCGGTCAATGCGTTCAGATCGACCGTGCGCCGCTGCGGCGAGCCGGCCAGCTGCAATGACGGCACATTGCGTGCCCGATTGATGTCGTCGATCTCATCGTAGCGTTCGTTGAGCACGCCGGCCGCGTCCATCCACCACTTGATGTCGCGGCCGCGGTAAACGCGCGGGACCCTCACGTGTTCGCCGACGGCGAGCGTCACCGGGCGCCCGGAACGGTGAATCTCTTCCGCGATCTGCGTGCCGCTGGCCGAGGCGCCCACGACCAGCACCCCGCCATCTTCGATCTGCCCCGGATTGCGGTACTCGATCGTCGTCACGCCGCGAATCGCTGCCGGCAGGGAGGCGGCCAGCGCCGGCACGTTGGCGATGTTGCACGCACCGCTGGCGAGCACCACGGCGCGGCACTGCCATTGCTCACCGCCGGCAATGATCCGGTACCCGTCTTGCGCCGGCTGCACCGAGGTTACCGGAGTGCCGGCGCGCACCGGCGCGGCGATGGCCTCGGCGTAGCCTTCGATGAAGGCCACGGTCTCGGGCATGGTGCGGTAACCGTCGGGCTCGTCTCCCGCGTAGCCGTAGCCCGGCAGCCGGCTTTGCCAGTTGGGCGTCAGCAGGCGCAGCGAATCCCAGCGCTCGGTCTTCCACGAGTTGGCGATTTCACCACGCTCGAGGATGACGTGCTCGATCGAGCGCTCGCTCAGGCAACGGCTCATCGCCAGTCCGGCGTGGCCGGCGCCGATGATCACGACCGTCGTGCGCACGGGACCCGGTCCCTGGAACCCCGCCGCGCGGGTTTACTTCACCTCGACCGTGACGTTGGTCGGGTTGGTGATGATGTCGTAGACGGCCGAGCGCTTCTGCGACTGTGCCACCACGGCTTCGATTTCTTCCTTGCTGGCGTCGGCATCGATGTCGTAGGTCACTTTGATGCCGTCGAAGCCGTTGCGCACGTCGCTGTCTATACCGAGGATGCCCTGGATGTCCATGCCGCCCTCGAGCGTGGCGGTGACCGAGCGCAGCTGAATCTCACGCAGCTGCGCGACCGAGGCGACGCCGGCGGTGAGGCAGCTGGCGAGTCCAGCCAGGACCAGTTCCACCGGGGTGGCGCCATGGTCCTCGGAGGCGAAGATCTCCGGATGGTCCGCGTCGAAGCTGAATTCGGTCTTGTGATGCTGCTCCTCGCCGAGCCCGTAGAATCCTTCCACGCTGGAGCGGCTGTGCGTGCCTTTGATCCATTTGCAGGTGGCGCGCCACTTGAATTGCGCGCCCTCGGGTGCCTGGGAAAGCGCGTCGCGCGCCCCGAGCAGGGCTTCCACATTGACGCCGTTGTTCACGGTGTTGCTGCTGGGGGTGGCCATGGCCTACTCCTTATGGTTGTGTGGGGGTACAGGAACTCCAAGCATAGAACACACTGCGGTATGGATTCCATTGTTGTATGCGGTGGCCGGGCCGTACCCGATTCGGCCCCTGGGGGAGGGACCAACCGCCCTGTGTATAATCCCGCCACTCCGATGCACCTGCCGGGTGAGATCAGCGGCGAATCGGTCGCAGCGAGGCATTCATGAGTAGAGCGGACATGCGGGACAAGGGCATTCAGACACAGGCGATTCATGCGGGTGAAGCGCCCGATGCCGCTACCGGTGCATCGGCGCCCAACCTGGTGATGTCGAGCACTTTCGTGGTGGACGAGGAAATCAGTTTCTCGGCCAACAACATTCGCCCCGACACGCCGTTCATCTACACCCGGTGGGCGAACCCGACAACCGCACAACTCGAGAGCAAGCTGGCGGTGCTGGAGGGGGCCGAGGCGTGCGTTGCCTTCGCCTCCGGTATGGCAGCCTCGGCCGCAGTCATGTTCAGCCAGCTCAGCCAGGGCGATCACATCATTGCCAGCAACACCAACTACCCGGGCACCGCGGAGTTCGTGCGCGATACGCTGCCGCGCATGGGCGTGGAGGTTGCACTGGTGGACTCCTCGCGCAGCGAAAGCATCGAGGCGGCGCTGCAGGACAACACGCGGCTGGTGTGGGTCGAAACTCCGTCCAATCCGCTGTTGCGCATTACCGACATCCGTGCGGCGGCGGCGATCGCGCACCGCGCCGGTGCGCTGCTTGCCGTCGATTCCACGTTCGCCACGCCGATCGCCACCCGGCCTTTGAGCCTGGGGGCCGATCTGGTGGTGCATTCACTCACCAAGTACATCGGTGGTCACGGCGATGCGATGGGCGGCGCCGTCGCGGGAAGTCAGGACCTGATCGGGCGGTTGCGCGGCGAAGGCGTTGTCCACTACGGCGGCGTGATCAGTCCGTTCAATGCCTGGTTGATCCTGCGCGGCATGGCGACCCTGCCTCTACGCATGCGAGCGCATGAGGAAAACGCCATGCGGGTTGCGCAGTTTCTGGAGTCGCATCCGCGGGTCCGGCGCGTGTTCTATCCGGGACTCGCGTCGCATCCGCAGCAGGAAACGGCGCGTGCTCAGATGGACAATTTTTCAGGAATGCTGTCGTTCCGGGTCGACGAGCCGCGCCCGGTCGCGCAGCGGATGATGCGCAAGCTGTCGGTAATTCACTACGCGGTCTCGCTCGGCCATCACCGCAGTCTCATTTATCTCATGGACACCGACGATCTGATCGAGTCGTCCTACCGGCTGAGCGGCGAGGAGCAGGAGAAGTACCGCGAAAGTGCCGGGGCAGGTCTGTTCCGGCTGTCGATCGGGCTGGAGGACGCCGACGATCTGTGCGCCGATCTGGACGCGGTGTTATAGCGGCGCCAGGCGCCGGGTTCAGGTGCCGCTCTGTGATCTCAGCCACTGGCGCGCAATCTCGAATTTGCCGGCCAGGTGCTGCTTGAGAATCGCCGCAAGCTGCGCGCCGTCGCGCGCCTCGAGCGCACCGAGCATGGCTTCGTGTTCCGCCACTGCCTGGGCCCACTGGGAGGCGGTCATCGAGGCGATATAGCGCGCGCGGCGCACGCGCGTGGCGAGTGTGCGGTAGTGGGCAGACAGGGTGCTGTTATGCGCCGCCGCGAGAATCGATTCGTGAATCACCTGGTTGCATCGGAAGTAGGCGCTCAAGTCGCCGGCCGCGTGGTGCTGCAGCATCTCGGCGTGCAGCCGGACAATGTCGCTGAGTTCCCGCTCGGTGATGTTGGCGCACGCCAGTTCGCCGGACAGCGCTTCGAGCGCCCCCATCACCGGAAACGCTTCCTCCAGATCCGCCAGCGTGACGTCGCTGACCACCGCGCCGCGGTTTGGGATCAACGTGATGTAGCCTTCGGACGCGAGCACTTTCAGGGCTTCGCGCAGCGGTGTGCGCGAAACGCCCAGGCGCTCGCACAACGCTTTCTCCGGAACCTTTTCGCCGGCACGCAGCACGCCGTCCACGATCAGCGACTGCAGACGATCCACCAGCTCGTGATGCAGCGAGCGTCGCTCGACCGTGGGCACCGCGCTGATGCTGTTCAAGACGCTTTCCCGCTCGTCATGCCAGTGCCTGTTGCAGGACGCGAGCGACGTGCATGGCCTTGCGATCGGCGCCGTGTGCGATCTGTTCACGGCACGAGGTGCCGTCCGCCACGAGGAGCGTTTCAGCGCCTGCCTGGCGCACTGCCGGCAGCAGCGACAACTCCGCCATCTGCAGCGAGATCGCGAACGTCTCGGCGGCGTAGCCGAATGCGCCGGCCATGCCGCAGCAGCTGGACTCGACGGTCTCCACGTGGAGCTCCGGTACACGCCGCAGGGTGGCCTCTACCGCGGACATCGCATTGAATGCTTTCTGATGGCAGTGCCCGTGCAGCAGCGCCGTCTTGCGCAGCGGCTTGAAGGCGATGTCGGGCTGGGCGGTCGCGAGAAACTCCTCGAACGACTGCGCCTGGGCGGCGATCGCCGCGGCGCGCTCGTCGGCGAACAGTCCGGTCAGCTCGTCGCGCAGCGCAAACAGGCAGCTCGGTTCGAGACCGACGATCGGCACTCCGCGCTCGGCGTACGGCCAGTAGGCGTCGATCAGCCGGCGCGCCTCGGCGCGCGCCTGCTCGACCAGCCCCATGGTCAGGAACGTGCGCCCGCAGCAAACAGGGCGATCGCCGAGTGGCGCGCGTGGGGCCAGCACCTGGTACCCCGCCGCACCGAGCACGGCGCGCGCCGCTGCCAGATTTTCGGGTTCGAAGTAGGTGTTGAAGGTATCGCCGAACAGAATGACCTCACGGCCCTTCGGGTCGCCGCTGCGCAACGGCGCGCGATCGGCGTCCGAGCGCCAGCGCGGCAGGCGCCGCTGCGCCGTGAACCCGGCGAGACGCTCCGACAGGTGAGCGGCGCCGGGCAGCCGGTCGCGCAGATTCATGAGCCAGGGCAGCTTCGCCGCCCAGGGTGCGTAGCGCGGCAGGTAGGCGATGAGTCGCTCGCGCAGGCCGATGCCCTTCGCGGCCACGCGCGCGGCGGCCACTTCGATCTTCATGCGCGCCATGTCGACGCCGGTGGGACATTCGCGCTTGCAGGCCTTGCAGCTCACGCACAGTTTCAACGACTCCGCCATGGCTTCGGAGGTCAACGCCTGCGGCCCCAGTTGTCCGGACAGGGCGAGCCGCAGGGTGTTGGCCCGGCCCCGGGTAAGGTCGCGTTCGTTGCGTGTGACACGGAACGAAGGGCACATGACCCCGCCGCTCAGCTTGCGGCAGGCGCCGTTGTTGTTGCACATCTCCACCGCGCCCTGGAATCCGCCGCCCGCGCCCGGGTAGTCGGACCAGTCCATCACCGCCGCGAAATCCTCCACCCGGTAGTCCGGCGGGTAGCGCAGCAGTGAGCGGTCGTCCATTTTCGGGGGCGCGACGATCTTGCCCGGATTCAGCATCCCGGCCGGATCGAAGCACGCTTTCACATCCTCGAACGCCGAGACCATCCGTGCCCCGAACATGGGTTCGTGGAACTCCGAGCGCACGATGCCGTCGCCGTGCTCACCCGAGTGCGAGCCCTTGTACTTGCGTACCAGCTCGAATGCCTCCTCGGCGATCGAGCGCATTTTGCGCACGTCTTCGTCGAGCTTCAGGTTCAGCACGGGGCGTACGTGCAGGCAACCCACCGATGCATGTGCGTACCAGGTTCCGCGCGTTCCGTGGCGCGTGAAAATAGCCGTCAACGCCTCGGTGTAGTCCGCCAGATGCTCGAGCTCGACCGCGCAGTCCTCCACGAAGGAGATGGGTTTTCCGGCCTGCTTCATCGACATCATGATGTTGAGCCCGGCCTTGCGCACTTCGAAGATAGCCGACTGCAATGTCGGGTCCACCGCATCCAGCACCCCGCCCCAGGCGTTGCCGTGCCCGCTCCAGGTGTAGCCGATGTCGGCCATGCACTCGTGCAGCCGCTGCAGACGGCGCAGGTTCTCGGCAGGCTCGTCCTCGGCGAACTCGACCAGCAGCAGTGCTTCCGGGTCGCCGCGCACGAACTGCTCGATCGTCGGGCGGTACATCGCGATGTCGCGCGCCAGCGCGATCATGGTGTTGTCGATGAGCTCGACCGCCGTCGGATCGAGCTGCACCAGATGCCGGGCCGCCTCCATGGCGGCGCGAAAGGTGGGAAAGTGACAGACGCCGAGCACCTTGTCGCGCGGCAGCGGTGCGAGCCGCAGCTCGATGCGCGACGAATAGGCGAGCGACCCTTCCGAACCGATCAGCAGATGCGCCAGGTTGTTGGGCCCGCCGGGCACCAGGGCGTCGATGTTGTAACCGCCGACGCGTCGCATCAGTCGCGGGAAGCGGCGCGCGATTTCGTCCGCCTCGCGGCGCCCCAGATTCAGGAGGTCCCGCTGCAGGCGCGCCATCGGCGCGGGGTCGTTACTGGTGGCGGCATCATCCGGCACGACGCCGAAGTTCGCTTCGCAGCCGTCGGCCAGGATCGCGTCGATCGACAGCACATTGTCGCGCATGATGCCGTAACGCAGCGAACGGCTGCCGCCGGAGTTGTTGCCGGCCATGCCGCCGATGGTGGCGCGCGAGGCGGTGGAAACGTCTACCGGAAACCATAGGCCGTGGGGCTTCAATGCGCGGTTCAGCTCATCCAGCGTGATCCCCGGCTCGACCACGCAGCGGCGGTTTTCCACGTCCAGCTCGACGATGCGGTCCAGGTACTTGCTGTTGTCGATAACCAGCGCGGTGTTCACCGTCTGCCCGCACTGCGAGGTGCCGCCGCCGCGCGCGAGCACTGCGGCGCCTTCAGCCCGTGCGGTCTCGAGCGCGGCCCGCACGTCATCGATGCTGCGCGGTACGACCACGCCGAGCGGCAGCATCTGGTACATTGAGGCGTCGGTGGCGTAGCGCCCGCGGCTGTAGTCGTCGAACAGCAGCTCGCCCGCGATATGTCCGCGCAGACGCCGGGCAATGGCTTGGCTGGGTGAATCCGACATAGTGATGTTGACTAAATTATGAATTCATAATTCAATTGCTAGCCTAGCAGTTGGCCCCGAGCCGATCAATCGAGAGGAACCCATGCGCCGTGCCGGCCGCCATTTTCTGCAGATCCCGGGACCCTCGCACGTGCCGGACCGGATTCTGCGCGCCATGGACTACCCCACCATGGATCACCGCGGCCCCGCCTTCGGCGAGCTCGGCCGGCGCGTGCTGCTGGGGCTGCGGCCCGTTTTCAACACCTCGGGACCGGTGGTGATCTTCCCCGCCTCGGGCACCGGTGCCTGGGAGGCGGCGCTGGTCAATACTCTTTCCCCCGGCGACAAAGCGGTGATGGTCGAAACCGGGCATTTTGCCGCCCTGTGGTGCAAGCTCGCTCAGCGACTGGGCATAGGCGCCGAGATGCTGGCCACCGACTGGCGGCGCGGCGTGCCGCCGGCGCTCGTCGAGGAGCGCCTCAAGGCGGACCGAACACATGCCATCAAGGCGCTGTGTGTCGTGCACAACGAGACGTCGACGGGCGCGCTTTCGCGCATTGCCGAGGTGCGCCGTGCGCTCGATGCGGCCGGCCATCCTGCGCTGCTGCTGGTGGATACGATCTCGGGGCTCGCCAGCGCCGAGTTCCTGTTCGACGAATGGGGGGTCGACGTCGCCGTGGCCGGGTCCCAGAAAGGCCTGATGTTACCGCCGGGCCTGTCGTTCAACGCGGTCAGTGACAAGGCGCTGCACGCGGCGAAATCCGCCGTGCTGCCGAAGTCCTACTGGGCCTGGGACGAGATGCTGGCGACCAACGCGAAGGGCTATTTTCCCTACACGCCGGCGACCAATCTGCTGTACGCGCTGGCGGAAGCGATTGACATGCTGCACGAGGAGGGGCTGCAGAACGTGTTTGCGCGTCACCGTCGCCATGCAGAGGCCACGCGCCGCGCGGTGCAGGCGTGGGGACTCGAAACGCAGTGCGACGAACCGCTGGATCACTCGCCGGTGCTGACCGGGGTGCGCGTGCCGGAGGGGCATGACGCCGACGCGCTGCGTTCGGTTATCCTCGAGCATTTCGACATGTCGCTGGGTAACGGGCTGTCCAAAATCGCCGGGCAGGTGTTTCGTATCGGGCACCTCGGCGATTTCAACGACCTGATGCTGATGGCGACGCTGTCGGGCGTGGAGATGGGCCTGGGTATCGCCGGCATACCGCATCAGCGCGGCGGGGTGGCGCGCGCGCTGGAGTATCTGCGGAACGAGGCTGCGGCGAAAGATAGACCAGAAGCCGCCTGAGACCCGGGCGGTGCGTTTTGAAAAATGAACCAGGAGTGAGGAGTAGAGCCAGATGAAAAGTAAACTGAAACTGTTGGTGTTTACCGTTGCCGTGTGCCTGACGGCGCCCGCCGCATGGGCGGAGAAGATCATTCTCAAGTACGGTCATGTGGGTAAACCCGGATCGTTGTTCTCGGCTTCGGTGGATGAATTCGCAAAGCGTGCGAACGCGAAGCTGGGCGACAAGGCCGAGGTGCAGGTGTTCGGCTCGTCGCAGCTAGGCAAAGATAAAGAGCTGCTGCAGAAACTGAAGCTCGGCCAGATCACGTTCTCGCTGCCCTCGTCCGTCATGTCGTCGGTCGCGGACGAGTTCGGCATATTCGAGATGCCCTACATCATCAAGGACCGTGAGCACATGAAGCGGGTGCAGGCGGCGATCGGCGAGAGTGTGCTGCAGAAAGCGGCCAACGCCAAGGGCTACGAGATACTGGCCTACTGGGAGAACGGGTTTCGCAACATCACCAACAATACGCGGCCGGTCAATACGCCCGCGGACCTGAAAGGCATCAAGCTGCGTACGCCGAAGGGCGCGTGGCGCGTCAAGATGTTCAAGCTGTACGGGGCGAACCCCACGCCCATGGCCTTCTCGGAGGTGTTCACCGCGTTGAAGACCGGCGTCATCGACGGCCAGGAGAACCCCTATGCGCAGATCTGGAGCGCCAAGTTCCAGGAAGTGCAGAAGTACCTGTCGGTCACCGGCCATGTGTACACGCCGGCCTATGTGCTGGTCTCGAGAACCCACTTTGCCAAGCTGCCCGCCGACGTACAGCGCGTTCTTCGCGAAACGGCGGTCGAGACCCAGGGCTACGTCTACGACCTGGCGGCGCGCCTGGAGAAGGACCTGCTGCAGAAGCTCACTGACGGCGGAATCACCGTCAACACGGCCGACAAGCAGGCGTTCATTTCGGCCTCGAAGCCGATCTACGACGAGTTTGCGACATCCCTGAAGGGTGGCGCGGAGCTCATCAAGAGCGTGCAAAGTCTGGCCAACTGACGCTCCACCGCCTTGACCTTTGTGCGAGCCCCCGGCCGTCCGGCCGGGGGCTCGCTGGCGGCCGGGGTCGTGAGCGGTAACGCGTGTCAGGGCGCGGCGCCGGGGCGCCAACGCCGGTAGGTTTTCTAAAAAACAATGTACGCAAGACTGCAAAGAACACTGGAAACGTTGCTCGAGTGGGTGCTGATCGCGTTGATGATTCTGCTCACGGTCATCGTGATCGTCGCGGTCATCTACCGGAAGCTGGATACGTCGCTTTCCTGGTACGACGAGGTCGCCTCCATCACGTTGTCCTGGGTCACTTACTACGGGGCGGCACTCGCTGCGCTGAAGCGCAAGCACATCGGCTTCGACAGTCTGCTGCTGGCGATCCCCATGCCGCTGCGCTTATGGGCGACGGCAGGCGCGGAAGCCCTGGTGCTGGCGTTCTTCCTGCTGCTCGCCTGGGCCGGGTGGGAGGTGCTGCTGGTGCTTGAAGGCGAGACGCTGGTCAGCCTGACCTGGGTGCCGGTGCAGCTCACCCAGTCGGTGATCCCGGTCGGTGCGGCCCTGTTCATCGTCTGCGAGCTGCTCAGCCTGCCGGCGTACTGGCGCGCGGTGGCGGCGGGCGAATCGCTCGAGCACCCGGAGATCGATGCGCAGCTCGAGGAGCGCGCGCAGCCGTGACCGTGCTGATCATTTTTGTCGCCCTGGTCGCGATGATCTGCCTGAACGTGCCGATCGCCGTGGCGCTTGCGATCTCGGCGATTCTCGGCCTGCTGATCACCGAGGGCGTCGCTTCGCTGGTCACCGTGGCGCTCGACATGTATGACGGCTCGACGAAGTTCTCGCTGATCGCCATCCCGATGTTCGTGCTGGCCGGCGCGATCATGAACGCCGGCGGCATTACCGACCGTCTGATCAACTTCGTCAGCGCCATTATCGGGTTCGTGCGTGGCGGGCTCGGTATGGTCAATATC
>JAHELT010000084.1 GCA_024644045.1 Chromatiales bacterium
CGTGCCGAGTTGAGTTTGATGCGTCGCGCGGCGAGGACTTCGGCGCGCGCGCACAAGCGCGCCATGAGGGTCTGCCGCGCCGGCATGATGGAGTACCAGGTGGCCGCAGAACTGCACTACGAGTTCGAATCCGACGGGTGCACGCCGGCCTATCCGTCGATCGTCGGCGGCGGCGAGAACGGCTGCATTCTGCACTACACGGAAAACGCGAGCGAGCTGCGGGACGGCGATCTGCTGCTCATCGACGCGGGTGCCGAGTGCGAAGGCTACGCCGCCGACATCACGCGTACCTTCCCGGTCAGCGGCCGCTACAGCCCGGTGCAGCGGGAGGTCTACGAGATCGTGCTGGCCTCCCAGGCGGCGGCCATCGACAAGGTGACGCCCGGCAATCACTGGAACGACCCGCACGATGCGGCCGTCAAGGCGCTTACCCGGGGGCTCGTCGAGCTGGGTTTGCTGCGGGGGCGCACCGCCAAGCTGGTTCGCGACGGGGCGTACCGCCGCTACTACATGCACCGAACCGGCCACTGGCTGGGCATCGACGTGCACGACGTGGGCGACTACAAGATTGACGACGAGTGGCGTTTACTCGAGCCGGGCATGACGCTTACTGTGGAACCGGGGCTGTACATCACGCCGGGACGCGGCGTGCCGAAGGCGTTGCGCAATATCGGCATCCGTATCGAAGACGACGTGCTGGTCACGCGCGATGGCTGCGACGTGCTGACCCGCGACGCACCCAAGGATCCCGAGGAGATCGAGGCGTTGATGGCGGCATGACGCAACGGTTGTTCGACATAGTCATCGCGGGCGGCGGCATGGTCGGCGCCAGCCTGGCGCTGGCGTTGCGTACCTATCCGGGAAGCGTCGCCGTTGTCGACAGGCGGTTTGCGGCGGAAAGGCCGGCCCCGCTCGACGTCCGCTGCACCGCAATCAACGAAGGGTCGCGGCGCCTGTTCGCCGGGCTCGGCGTGTGGCCGCAACTGCGCGAGTTCGCGGCACCGATAGGCGCCATACACGTGTCCGATCGCGGGCACTTCGGTGCTGCCCGGCTGTGCGCCGAGGACTACGCGCTGTCCGCGCTGGGTCACGTGGTCGAAAACCACCGGTTGCAGGAAGTGCTGGGTGAAGCGCTCGCCGCCGCGCGCAATATCACCCTCGTCGATGCCGCGGTGGAAGACGTCGCCAGCGCCGGCGATGACGCCCTCACCGTGGTCGTCGATGGCGCACCGTTAAGCGCCAGGCTGCTCGCAGTGGCCGCCGGCGCGCGTGGCACGCTGGCGCAGCGACTGGGCATGCAGTCCAGCGAACGCGCCTATGCGCAGGCCGCCGTGGTGACCAACGTGGTCGTTACACGGCCGCGCGAGGGCATCGCCTATGAGCGTTTTACCGAGGCCGGTCCCGTGGCGCTGCTGCCGCTGCAGGGCGCCCGTTACGCCGTCGTGATGACGGTTGCCGAAACGCTCCGCGATGCGTTGCTCGGTTGCCCGGATAGGGCATTTCTACGCCGTCTGCAGGACGCGTTCGGCTGGCGCCTGGGGCGTTTCACCGGCTGTGGCGAGCGTGGCGCGTTTTCGCTTTCACTCACGCATGCGTCACATCAGGTCGCGCAGCGGAGGGTGCTGATCGGCAACGCGGCACGCACCCTGCACCCGGTGGCGGGACAGGGATTCAACCTGGCGCTGCGCGACGTGGCCGAGCTCGCCGGGTTGCTGCACGGCGAACGGGGCGTGCAGGATCCGGGTGCCGAGATGCTGCTCCAGGCATTTGCCGAACGCCGGCGTGTCGACCAGCGTGACACCGTTGCCCTGACCGACCTGCTGGTAAGAGCGTTCGGGAACCGCCACCTTCCGGTGGTGGTGGCGCGCAACCTCGGACTGCTGGCGATGGATCTGGTGCCGCCCCTGCGCCACTGGTTCGCGCGGCGGACCATGGGGCTCGGTCCAGGCTCGCCGATGAGGCGGCTGGGCGGCGCGTCGTGAACCGCGCGCACGATTGCATTGTCTGCGGCGCGGGTATCGTCGGCGCGACGACGACGCTGGCGCTGGCGCGGGCCGGGCGCACGGTGGCGGTGCTGGACAGCGGCCGCCCGCCGGAGCACGACGGCAGCGGTGCACACGATCTGCGGGTGTCTACGTTGAATCTCGCCTCTCAACGGGTGCTGCAGTCGCTGGGGGCGTGGCAGGGCATCGTTGAGCGACGGGCCTATCCGTTCGACGCCATGTCCGTGTGGGACGCCGGCGGGGCCGGGCGCATCCGTTTCGAGGCACGCACCCTGGATGAGGCACAGCTCGGATTCGTGGTCGAGAACCGGGTCGTGCAGGCTGCACTGCACGAATGCCTGAGTCGCGAGCCGAACGTAACCTTGCTCTATACGACGCGCCCGCAGCGCCTGCGCATCGACAGCGTCGCAGCGTGCGAGCTCGATGACGGCGAGACGCTTCACGCGCAGCTGCTCATCGGCGCCGACGGCAGCCGTTCGTGGGTGCGCGAAGCGGCCGGTATCGCGGCCGATGCGACGGACTACGGGCAACGGGCCATCGTGTGCAACGTGCGCACTGAACGGCCCCACGAATCAACCGCCTGGCAGCGTTTTCTGCCGAGCGGGCCGCTGGCTTTTCTACCCCTGGCGCCGCACACCTGTGCGATCGTGTGGTCCGCTGAGCTCGCGCTGGCGGAGGTGCTGGCGGCGTTGCCGGAGCGGGACTTCACCGAGCGGCTCACACGGGCGTTCGAGTCTCGGCTCGGCACGCTGGAGCTGCTCAGCGACAGAGCGGGCTTTCCGTTGTTCCGGCAGCACGCGCGGTGCTACGTGCAGCCGCGGGTCGCGCTGGTCGGGGATGCGGCGCATACCATTCACCCGCTCGCCGGCCAGGGCGTGAACCTTGGCATTCTCGACGCTGCCGCGCTGGTCGAATCGCTGCCCCCGCACCGCGAGGATGCCGGGCAGCTGCGCGGGCTGCGGCGTTACGAGCGCTGGCGCCGCGCCGAGAACCGGATCGTGCAGCTGGCCATGGACGGGTTCCATCAGATGTTCGCCAGCGGTGACTATCCGGTGCGCTGGCTGCGCAACGCGGGGCTGACCGTGGTCGACAGCGTGACCCCGGCGAAACGGTTCCTGGCGCGGCGCGCGATGGGCGTGACCGGCGATCTGCCGCGCCTGGCACGAGCCGCCTGAGGAACTCCGCGGTGGCCGTATCGCTGCCCAGGCTGATCGGTTTGGCGGGCGTGCATACCCGGGAAACGCCGCACGTGCGAGGCTGGGGCAGGCGTTTCGACCGGCCGATGCTGCTCGTTGCGATGCTCATCCCCCTGCAATGGTACGTGGAGTCGAGCGGGGCGATCAGCGCACCGCTGGCCTACACGATCGACTGGTTCGTATGGCTGTTGTTTCTGCTCGAAACCGCGGTCCTGCTTACGCTGGTCGAGGACCGGGCGCGTTACCTCGCCGGCAACTGGATGAACCTCGTGATCATCGCGAGCGGCGTACCGATTCTGTGGGACATCACACCGCTCGCGGGGGTGCTGCGCAATTTTCGGCTGCTGCTGCTCCTCGGCGTGGTACTGCGCGCGTCGCGCACCGTTCGGGTGCTGCTGGCGCGTAACCGGCTGGGCTCGACTCTCGTTGTCGCGGCCGTCGTCGTGCTGATCGCCGGGGTGTTCAGCGCCGGCATCGACCCGGCCATCGAAAGTCCCGCAGACGGTCTCTGGTGGGCGCTGGTCACGGTGACCACGGTCGGCTACGGCGACGTGGTGCCAGTGACCACGCAAGGGCGTCTGTTCGGTGCAATACTCATCGTGGTCGGGCTGGTGCTGTTCGCTTTGCTCACCGCCAATATTTCGGCGTTCTTGATCGACCGGCAGCGCGACCAGAACGAGCGATCACTGCACCGGCGCCTGACGGAGACGAACGAGCGGCTCGCGCGTCTCGAGCAGCAGCTGCACCGGTTGTTGCACGCGCGGGTCGGGGGAAGTCAAGATGCGTCTGCGCCGGACGAGACTTCGGAGCAGCGGAATCCAAAACGGGAGGAGATGCAGAAATGAGCGACATTCCGAGCGACCTTCGCTACGCGCAAAGCCATGAATGGTGCAGGTTGGAGGACGACGGAGCGGTCACGATGGGGATCAGCGACCATGCGCAGGAGCAGCTCGGCGACCTGGTGTTCGTGGAGGTGCCTGAAGTCGGCGCACACTTCGATGCCGGGGATGCCGTTGCGGTGGTGGAGTCGGTGAAAGCGGCCTCCGACGTGTACTGCCCGATCGCCGGCGAGGTGATCGCCGTCAACGAGACCCTGGCCGACACGCCGGAATCGGTTAACAGCGACCCGTACGGCGAAGGCTGGCTGCTGCGGCTCCAGCCGGACGACTCCACGCGCATCGAGGAGCTGCTCGACGCGAACGCCTACGAAGCCGTCGTTCAGGGCGAAGGCTAGGGGGATTGGGGTCAAATCTACGCATTACGCATCTTATGCGTAGTGCGTCAAGTAACCCCTGGTGCTTGCCGGCCAACCAGCGCCTCCGCGCCATACCGCAAGATGCGCAATGCGTGGACTGACCCCAACCTCCTTCCGCGCCATACGGTAAAACACGTAATGCGTAGACTCGCCCCCAACCTGGTCACAGTTAACGTTTTCGGGACAAAACCGCTACATTAAGGGCGGCACTCCCGGTATAGTCAAGTTACTTTCGGCTGCCGAAAGGGCGCCCCTTCAATGGCGGAAGTCCTGCTTGCCAATCAGGCCGACATCCAGCGCCGCATTCTTCGGGAGCGCCTGCGTCTGGTGTACGAGCAAACGCCGCGCAGCATTCCGCTCACCCTGGTGGTGGTTACCGTGATGGCTATTCTCGGCAGCCGTGCAGTTCCGCTGTGGGCGGTCGGAATCTGGTGGATGGGCATGGCCGGGCTGGCCGTGCTGCGCTATGCAGCGGTGCGCGGCTTCAGACGTGCCAGCGGAAACGACGAAACGCAGCTCTACTGGACGCGCATCTCGTTCTACATTGTGCTGGCGGCCGGTGTGGGCTGGGGCCTCGGCAGCGTGCTGCTTGCCTACGAGGCAACCATCGAGTATCAGCTGCTGCTGCTGATGATCCTGGCCGGCATCGCCGGGGGCGCATTGCCGTTCCTGTCGGTGCACCTGCCCTCGTTCGTAGGCTTCATTCTCGCCATCACCGTGCCCAACGTGACCTGGCTGCTGTGGCAGGGCGGCCGCATCGAGGTGATCTCGGGGGTGCTGCTGGCGCTGTACATGGCGGCGCTGCTGTACAACGCGCACCGGGTGAGCACCTTGATGAGCGAGACGTTGAACCTGCGCTTTCAGAACGAGGCTATGGCGCAGACGCTGCTGCACGAGAAAGACGAGCTGCAGGCCCTCAACCGGGAGCTTGAACGGCTGTCACACATCGACGGGCTGACGCAGCTTGCCAATCGCCGCTATTTCGATGTGCGCTTCCAGGAACAATGGCAGCGCGGCATGCGCGAGCACGCCAGCGTCGCAGTGCTGATGCTGGATATCGACGAGTTCAAGAAGTACAACGACGCGTACGGGCACACGGCGGGCGACACCTGCCTGCGGCGCGTTGCGAACGCGATCAACGTCACGCTGATGCGCCCGAGCGACCTGGCGGCGCGCTACGGCGGCGAGGAATTCGTGGTGCTGCTGGCCAACACGAGCATCGACGGTGCCATCAATGTGGCCGAGGAGATTCTGCGGCGCGTTCGCGACCTGAATATCAAGCACGAAACCTCGAGCGTGACCTCAATGGTCACGATCAGCATCGGCGTCTCGGCCGTGGTCCCGGATCGCGATATTCCGCGTGCCTACCTGATCGAGGCCGCCGATCTGGCGCTGTACAAATCCAAGCACGCCGGGCGCAACTGCATCACCCACCAGAGCATCGACGAACAGAGCTACCCGCGGCTGCTGGGCACCGACGACGCCTGAACGGGGCGCGCCTAAGCCCGCATGGCCAGCGCCGCCGCCTCCAGCGTTGCCGCGATCACCGCCTCGTCGTGGGCGCTCGACACGAAGCCTGCCTCGAACGCGGAGGGTGCCAGAAACACACCGTGCTCGAGCATCGCGTTGAAAAAGCGCCGGAACCGGTCCTGATCGGTACGCTCGACGTCGGCCAGTGTCTGCACCGGCCCCGCGGTGAAAAACCAGCCGAACATGCCCCCCGCCCGGTTGCAGGCGAACGCCACCCCGGCCTCGGCGGCAATCGATTGCATGCCCTCGCACAGCGAAGCGGTGCGTTGCTCGAGCCGCGTGTAGAAGCCCTCGGCCTGAATGAGCTTCAGGGTCGCCAGTCCAGCGGCCATGGTGACCGGGTTGCCCGACAGCGTGCCGGCCTGGTACACAGGCCCCAGCGGCGCTATGTGCTGCATCACGTCGCGGCGCCCGCCAAAGGCACCCACCGGCATGCCGCCACCGATCACCTTGCCCAGTGTCGTCAGGTCCGGGCGCACGCCGTAGCGCGCCTGGGCGCCGTGCAGATCGACGCGAAAGCCTGTCATCACCTCGTCGAAGATCAGCAGAGCGCCGTGCGCATCGCACTCTTCGCGCAGGGTCTCCAGAAAGCCCTGCGCCGGCAGCACCAGGCTCATGTTGCCGGCAACCGGTTCGACGATGAGGCAGGCGATCCGGTCGCCCATCTGCGAGAACGCGGCGCGTACGGCCTCGCTGTCGTTGTAATCCAGCGTCAGGGTCTGCTCGGCCACGCAGCCGGGCACCCCCGGCGAGCTCGGCACGCCCAGGGTCAGTGCGCCCGAGCCGGCGTTGACCAGCAGGGCATCGACGTGGCCGTGGTAGCACCCGTTGAACTTGACGATGCAGTCGCGGCCGGTGAACCCGCGCGCCAGGCGGATCGCGCTCATGGTGGCCTCGGTCCCCGAGTTGACCATGCGCAGCATCTCCACGGACGGCATGAGGTCGCAGACGCACTCTGCGAGCTCGACTTCCAGCTCGGTCGAGGCGCCGAAGCTGAAGCCGTTGGCCACGGCGCGGTTCACCGCCTGCACGACATCCGGGTGCGCGTGGCCCGCGATCGCCGGTCCGAATGCGCCGACGTAGTCGATATAGCGCCGGTCGTCGACGTCGTACAGGTACGGGCCCGAGCCGCGTTGCATGAACACGGGATTGCCGCCGACCGCGTTGAAGGCGCGCACCGGCGAGTTGACACCGCCCGGAATGACGCGGGTGGCCCGTTCAATAAGCGCTTGCGATCTGGACATGGCGTATCTCGACTGGAAGCGGGTTGAAACAGTGCTCGGCGGGCACTCCGGGTGCCGTGAACGCGCGTTACTCAGCACCCTGCCGGCGGGCGCATTGTAACCGTGATCGGCGGCCCGTTCATGGGAACAGATCGCATAGTTCGCGCGCTGCGGCCCGCGGGTCGGCCCCCCCAAAAAGCGCGCTGATCACGGCCAGCATGTCGGCGCCGCCGGCGATCAGCGCGGCGGCGTTGCCGGCGTTGATTCCCCCGATCGCACACACCGGGATGGACCAGCGTTGGCTGGCCTCGGCGAGCAGTGACACCGGGGGCCGCACCGCGTGCGGCTTGATCGACGAGGCGAAGAAACTGCCGAAGGCGACGTAGTCCGCGCGCCCGGCCACGGCCCGCTCGGCACGCTCCAGGGAGTCGTAACAGGACACGCCGATGATGCGTTCATTGCCCAGACGGGCGCGTGCCTCGCGCAAGGCGGCATCCTCTCTTCCGACATGCACGCCATCGGCATCAATCGCTTCGACGAGCTCGACGTCGTCGTTCACGATGAGCAAAGCCTCATACGCACGGCACAGCGATACGAGTTCGCGGGCCTGTTCCAGGCGCCGTTTCGAGTCGGCGGATTTGTCGCGATACTGCACGATCCGCACGCCGCCCAGAAGTGCCTGCTCGACCTGCCCGCGCATCGACTGCGCCGGGGTCAGCGCTGCATCGGTGATCGCGTACACGCCGGAGAGCTTTTGCCGACGCTGCGTCGTCATATGCGTGTCACTGGCCAGGCCGTAACGCCCCGTGTGAAAATATCCATCGTACGGCAAGTGGGAGCGTTTTGCGACGCACGCATGGAATACAAAAAATACATGTGCATCGTGTGCGGCTGGGTTTACAACGAAGAACAGGGCGCGCCGGAGGAAGGCATCCCCCCCGGCACCCGCTGGGACGACGTGCCGTTGAACTGGACCTGTCCGGATTGCGGCGCGAGCAAGGAGGACTTCGAGCTGGTGGAGATCGACTGAGGATGCGGTCCGCGCGCAATGGCCTTCAGCCACCTCAGCTGCCGACACCCCGCGCGTTCAGCAACCCGCACGCGATACTTCAAACGGTGCCCGCCTGGCGCGCAATCATTGCGGTCTTCGCCGAGTGCTCCAGAGAACAGGTCCACTTGTAGGCGAGATCGACGTTCTCCGCCGCCGTGTACACGCCGTGCCCGCAGACCACGGCAATGCGATGCTCGCGCAGCGTTCCGGCGACCAGCGCCGGCGACAGCTCCGCGTAGCGCTCGTAGGGGATGCTGAGCACCGGCACGCGGGCGAAATACAGCTGGCCCTCGAAATCGGGTGGCCGGAAATCCTTGCCGTCGAGCGTCACGGCGACGCTGTGCGGCCCGTGGCTGTGCATCACGGCGGTCGCCGCGGGGTTGGCGGCGTACACCGACAGGTGCAGCGGCGCATCGAGCGACGCGCCGCCGGCCGGTGTCTCGCCGAGTCTGCAGGCGAGGAGATCCTGCACCTGCAGGGTGTCGGCGCAGGCGCCGCTCGGGGTGATCCAGACATAGTTGTCCACGCGCACAGACAGGTTGCCGCTGTGCGAGTCGTTGTAGCCGTGCTGGCGCAGCAGCCGGTAGTAGCGAATCAGGGTCTGGCGAGGGTCCATAGCGTGTGTCTGACGGCGCCGCGCGCGGACGCTGCATGCTATAACAATACACTATAGCCCATAGCCCAACCCCGGCAGGCGGCGCAGCCGCGCCTCCCGCTACACGGTAGCGAAAGCCGGCGGTGGCGCAACCCCGAGGAACACGATGTCGACCACGACCCTCAACCTCAGCCCGGAGCTGCACCGCTACCTGCTCGCGCATTCGCTCCGCGAGGACCCGATAAGCCGCGAACTGCGCGAGACCACGCTCGCCCTGAAAAACGCCGGGATGCTGAGCTCGCCCGAGCAGGTGCAGCTGCTCACCGTGCTGGCCCGGCTGATTGGCGCGCGGCGCCTGATCGAGGTGGGTACCTTCACCGGTTACACGGCATTGCGCCTCGCGCTCGCGCTGCCGGCGGACGCGCGCATCACCTGTTGTGATGTCAGCGAGGAGTGGACCTCGATCGGCGCCGCGCACTGGGCGCGTGCCGGGGTGGCGGAAAAGATCGACCTGCGCCTCGCGCCGGCGCTCGACACCCTCGACGCCCTGCTCGACGACGCCGGCGAGGGCAGCTTCGATTTCGCCTACATCGACGCGGACAAGACCAACTACCGGCACTATTATGAGCGCTGCCTGCGGCTGGTGCGCAGCGGCGGAATGTTGGCGATCGACAACGTATTATGGGACGGAAGTGTCATAAATCCGGACAAGACCGATGCCGACACCGAGGCGATCCGTGCCTTCAACGCGGCCGTGCACGAAGACCGCCGGGTGCTGCCGGTGATGGTCCCGATCGGCGACGGATTGACGTTGGCCTGCCGGAATTGACGGATCCCGCGCGCACCGCAGGGCGATTGCCGGGGCTTGCCGGCGGCGCGCCCCGAAGGCCCGACGCCCGGAATGGCACAGATCTGGCATTCCCCGTGGCAACGCCGGCGCAATGACGTCGACGGCGGCCTATCAATGACAGGAGGTACTGGTGGAAAACACAGCGCAGCAATCTACACCGGAGAGCGTCGAGCGGCGGGGCCGCATGGCCGAGGCGATCGAGCAGCTCATCGGCCGGCGGCGCGATGTCATGGTCGCCTACTGCGAGCTGGCGGGCATGGAGGGTTACGGGAACGCCGGGGCCGTGCACCCGCGGCTGCGCAGCCTGTGTCAGTCGATGATGGACTACACGGCCCTGGGCCATTTCGAGATCTACGAACGCATCATCTCGGGTAAGGAGCGCCGCACCCGGGTCCGCGAGATGGCCGCACAGACCTACCCGCCGCTGGCGGATACCACCGACATCCTGGTGGACTTCAACGACAAGTACGACGTGCTGGACGAACAGGACGGCATGGATCAGCTGGCCGAAGACCTGTCCCGGCTGGGCGAGACCTTCGCCGCCCGGATCGAGCTGGAGGACCGGATATTCAGCGCGCTCGGCCGTCCCGTGACGGCGCAGGACGCCTAGCACCCACAGCGCCGGCCACGGCGCAGGAAGCGGTACCCCGACGCTTGTTGCCACGGGCGCGCCCGCGAGAGCGTGCTCCGGTTATTGCGGGCGCGTGCAACTTTTGCCGCGCGCGACGCACTATACTAGTCTGAACACTGGAAACCCGCCTGCGCAGCTGATGGCGAACACCGATATCGAGGACGTGCTGAGCGCCGCCGCGACGCTGGACATCGCAGAGGTGCAGCTGTTCCGCGAGGCCTACCGCAAATGGTTCGGCGCACGCATCGGCGAGGACGCGCTGGACCGCTGCTTCGTGGCCTATATGTTTGCCGGTGTGGTGCCCCACTGGGTGCGCGACTACGCGCGACAGGTCCTCCAGCACGCGGCAGATCATCGTCTGGATCCGGTCAAGTTCGGCATTCTGCCGGTGCTGCGGCGGCGGGCGCGGTTCGGGGTCGGGATGCTGGTGCTGCAGTTTGCCGTGCTGGTGCTGCTGGTGGTGATCACCGACTGGACACTGCGTCGGCTGCCGGACTTTCAGGGTTGCCTGCTGCCGCCCTGTTACTGAGCGCCCCGGTTCAGGCGGCGCTTTTCATGTGGTCGCAAAACGCTTCGAACTGGGTGAGCGGTGCCGAGCAGGTGGTGCCCCGGCAGACGTAGGCGACCGCGCTGCCCGACGGTGATTTCTCGGCCAGCGCTGCAGGCAGCGCCTCGGCGTCGGCAGGTATGCAGAACGTCAGGCGGTGGGGTGCGTAGTCGCGGACCACGGCCGCGGTCCACTGCTGCAGCGTCGCCGCGTCGCCGCGCAGGATCACGATCTCCGGCGGCGTCAGGATCTCTTCGTAAGCATTGGTCAGGCTGGCGTGCGCCATGCCTGACTGGCGCATAAATGCAGCCGCGCCCTTGACCGCCTCCTCGGCCGCACGCAGATAGCGCGTCTCACCGAGCAGATGGCCGAGCCGGTTGAGCGCCTGCGCCGCGATCCCGTTGCCCGCGGGGGTGGCCTCGTCTGCCAGCGGCTTCGGGCGGTGCAGCAGTCGCTCGTGGTCGTCGGCAGTGAAGAAGAACCCGCCGTGACGCGGATCGGTGAAGTGCTCGATCAGGGCATCCGCCAGGCGCGTGGCGAAAACCAGGTCCTCCAGCCGCCAGCGTGCCTGCAGCAGTTCGAGCAGCGCATCGAGCAGGAATGCGTAGTCGTCGAGATAAGCGGACAACCGCGCCTGGTCGTCCTTGTAGGTCGCCAGCAGGCGCCCGTCCCGCCACAGCACCGCGCGAATGAACCCGACCGCGCGCGCTGCCGAGCCGACGAACTCGCTGCGCTGCAGGCAGCGTCCGGCGCGCGCCATGCCTTTGATCATCAACGCGTTCCAGGCGGTGAGCACCTTCTCGTCGCGGCCCGGTGCGACCCGATCGCCGCGTGCCTCGAGCAGCTTGCGCTTGGCGCTGTCGAGCAGCGCGGCGATATCGGCGCTGGACTTCACGAACCGGTTGCACAGGCCCGATTCGGAAACGAAGGTATGCAGGTGCCACTGGCCTTCGAAGTTCGGCGGCTGGTCAAGGCCGAAATGGGCCGCGAAGACCTGGTACTCCTCTTCGCTCAGGATCTCGCGCACGTCGTCCCGCTGCCAGCGGTAGTACTTGCCTTCCTCGCCGTCGGAATCCGCGTCCAGCGACGAGAAGTATCCGCCTTCGGCACTCTGCATGTCGCGGATCGTCCACTCGGCGGTGCTTTGCACCACGTGCTGGAACAGCGCGTCCCCGGTGGCGACAAAGCCGTCGACGTAAACGCTCAACAGCAGTCCGTTGTCGTAGAGCATTTTCTCGAAGTGCGGGATCATCCAGTAGTCGTCCACCGAGTAGCGGCAGAAACCGCCGCCGAGCTGGTCGAAGACACCGCCGCGCGCCATTTTTTCGAGTGTGTATACCGCGATGTGCAGCGCTTTGCTGTCCGGCTTGCCGCTCTCTACCGAGGCATACCAGTGGCGCAGGGCACGGTCGATATTGGTCGGGTGGGGGAACTTGGGCGCCCTGCCGAAGCCGCCGTGGCGCGCGTCGAATGCCTGCTCGAGTTCATTGCGCGTCCGGGTGAAGATCGCCGCGTCGAGCGTGCTGTCCACGTCCGTCGCCGCATCGTTCAGCGACTGAAAAAACTGCCGCATCGCAGCGCTCTGCTTGGCGACGTCGTCGCCGTTGCGCCGGTAGTAGTCGGCCACGCGCTTCAGCACGTCGCCAAACCCCGGCAGCCCGTGGCGCGCAGTGTCGGGGAAGTAGGTGCCGCCGAAGAACGGCACCAGCTCGTCCGGGGTGAGAAACATCGTCAGCGGCCAGCCGCCGTTGCGCCGGTTGAGCGCGGCGTGGGCCAGCTGATAGATCTTGTCCAGGTCGGGCCGCTCTTCGCGGTCGACCTTGATGTTCACGAACAGTTCGTTCATGGACTGCGCGATCGCCGGGTCTTCGAACGACTCGTGCGCCATGACGTGGCACCAGTGACAGGCCGAGTAGCCGATCGACAGCAGGATCGGCTTGTCCTGCTCGGCCGCGAGCGCCAGCGCATCGGCGCCCCACGGGTACCATTGCACCGGGTTGGAGGCGTGCTGCTGAAGGTAGGGGCTGGTCTCTTGGGCCAGCCGGTTTTGAGTGCTGGTGTTCATGGTGCCTGCTCGCGCAGGCGCTACTATAGCGGACGGTTCGCTTTTTTTCGCCTGCACGGTACCTTCCTTCTGCCGCCGGCTGCCGGCGGTCTAACGCTCCCCCGCCATCATGAAGCAAGAGGCCGGCGCCCCTCATCCCAACCCTTCTCCCGCCGGGGAGAAGGGCTTTTTTCTCTCTACCCCTCTCCCCAGTGGGAGAGCAACTGTGTCGTCAGCGCCGCCGGGAATACAGCGGAGAAACGCCTGCGCTTCGCGCAGTACCGCTCATCCCAGCCCTTCTCCCCAGGGAGAAGGGTTTTCTCTTTCCCCTCTCCCTCGGGGAGAGGGGCAGGGGTGAGGGGTCAGGGGTCAGGTCAGTTGGTCGGTTCGGCGACAAACGTGCCGTTGTAGCCAATCGGCGTTGTGTTGTCGCCAGCCAGACCGCCAAGTCCGTAGCTGCTGATCAGGCCTGTGGGGCGAGCGCCGTTGCCCCCGTCCGCGATGTTGCCGACGAAGTTGACGCTGGCCGTGCCGGTGAGACCGACGGGGGACTGACCACACGAGCCGGTGCAGGTACCCTCTAAAAGTATTCCGCCGTTTACCGCTGCCGAGATCGGCGTAGCACCGTTCTGAAAATTGTTCGCCATGACGGTATCAACGCCTACACTCAGTTCCAAATTGTAGCTGGCCACAGTTTGCGCGCCGAAGTCGACGTCCACGCTAGCGGAAGTCAACATGCCAGGTACGCCAGCCTGGTTCGTCGGGGCCGTGCCGCCGACGATGTTGTTGTACAGGAAGCGGCCGTTGGCAGGCAGATTGGCGTCGGGTATCAGTGAATTGGCAAACATGAAATGCAGCTGGCCCACCGAGGCATCGCCAGACTGGGAGAACTGCGCGGTACCGGTCCAACTGCCTTCCCAGCGTCCCCAGTTCACACCCAGCGCACTGTTGCTGCCCTGCGAGCCCGCCACCAGTGTTGAGCCGCTGGGATTGGCGAACGCGATGCAGGGTGAGCAACTGCTGTCGTCGACGTTTTGCATCGCCGGCACGCTGCTGTTCTGCGTATCCAGCACCACGAAAGAGCTGCTGTCCAACGCGCCCACGCTGGTGTTTTGCGCGCCAAAAGCGTTCCCCAACATGGTGAGGCCGCCGCGTAACCCCAGAAAGGAGGTAACGGCCACCGAGTTGTCCGGTGCCACCTGAGCGTTGGTCAGCACGGTGTTGTTGAAGGCGCTCGGCAGGGTTACTGTCTGGGTTGAGGTCAGCAGCCCGAGCCGCAACAGGTTTGCGTCCAGCGCTTCGCTGGCCGCGGTCTGCTGCCCGTCCTGGATCTCGTCGGCCTCGGGGCTCAGGCTGCGCAGGCCCCCCACCTCGCCGGCGCTGGGGAGCGGCAGGTCGGAACCGAAGACCACGCCGGGCGGCGCCAGCAGGGTGTCGGCGGCGCTGTTCGCGTCCGCCACGTAGAAGTACTCGTCGTTGTCGAACGTGCTGCTGCCACCCGTGTTGTCGCTGCTGATGCGCCCGTCTACCACGCCGCCGAACAGGCCGTCTCTGTCGACGCCTTCCGCGGCGCAATCGCCCTCGACGCACAGCCGCAGCCCGTAGTGGGTGCCGCGAATACCGATCGTGGCCACCGGCGTGGAGACGCGATAGGCCTGATTGACCACCCGGCCGATGGCGCCGGTGAGCGTGCGAAAGCCGCCCCGCAGCAAGCTGAAGAAACCGCGTTGCTGATCGTCCGGCACGTCGCCGTAGCGGAACTCCTCGATCTTGAAGCGCGTCTCGCGGCGCAGCGACAGCAGCGCGCCGTCGACCATGCGCACCTGCGTGATGCCGTCGGCGCCGGTTACCAGCGTGTCACCCTCGTAGATGACGCTGCGCCGTCCGAGGGCGCGCTCGCTGCCGTCGTCGCGGCGCGCGCTCAGGTTGCTCGTGGTCATGATCACCTGTCCGGCGGGCTTGCCCGCCGCGGCACCGTTCTGCGCGAGCAGCAGCGTGTCACCGGTGCCCGGCTGGGCGAAGGGCGAGGGCTCGTTGGCGGCCGCGCCGCTGGCGAACACGAGCGCGCCGGCAACCACGAGTGAGCGTTGCAAAGTCATACCATTCCTCCTGAGTTACATCCTGTAGAGATCCGCCGCGGATTCCCTTGTGAAGTGCTGCGCCGACCGGCCCATATAACTGTCTGCCAGGCTTCGCGCCTGTGACACAGATCACAAAAATACGCAGCCGCGCCCCCCGGTCGCGACGTTGGGCGCATGGCTAGTGGCCTGTAACACCCGATTCGGTAGTGATTGAGTGCGTGATTCGGATTCGAGTGCAAGGCGCACCGAGGAGTAATAGCCCGGTCTATTGCGGGGAGGTGCCGGATGTGTGCGAGCGGCACCCTTCGGGAACCACACAGCAGTCGGATTCGAAGCGCGTGCTCAGCACTATCGAATCGGGTGTTACAGGCCACTAGTTGAACTCCGCGCGCAGGGCCAGCAGCACGGTGGTGCGGTCGAACTCGCTGACCGGATCGTTGGAATCGTTGGTCGCATAGGCGAGCTCGGTGCTCACCCGGAAGGTGCGGTTCACCAGGTACGTCCAGTCGATCTCGACGCCCGCATACTCGTCGCTGCGGTCCGCGGTCGACCCGATCAGCGGCGGCGCCCCGTAGTCGCTGTGCTGGAGGTTCACCGACAGCAGCAGCGTGGAGCGCCGCGATGAGTTCACCTGCGCGCCCACGCGCGCGCCGATCAGATCGCGCTCGGCGACGCGCGCCGCATCCGTCCCGGCGGCATCCGGATTCTCGACGCCGCCGTAGGCGCTGGCGAACAGCACAGGCGAGTAGCGCCCGCCGAACTGCTGGCTGTAACCGCCGCCGATGATGTACAGCGCGGAGTCACGCACCGGCTGGTCCGGATACTCGAGCCCCGCGATCTGCGCGAACACCGAAAACTGGTTGCGGGCACTGGTGCGCCGCCGCCAGCTGCCGTTCAGGGCGACCAGATCGCGGAGGTCCCGGTCGTTGAACACGAAGCGCTGGTACTGCAGGTCGACTTGAAAATGATTCTGCCCGGTGCGCAGCCGGGCGCCGCCGCGCGCGGTCAGCGCATGGTTGTCGAACTGGTCCTTGTCGGCATGCACTTTCACGTCGGCGGAGGCCGAGCCGAACAGGGCGACGTTGGCGGTCATCGGCGTGTTGATGCTGCCGTTCGCGAGCAGCGAGGAGAACGCGTCCTCCGTCTCGACACTGTCCCCGGTGAGAACCAGGTTGTTGCCGATGCTCGCATTGCCGGGCGCCGTGTTGATGTTGCTGTCGTTGCCCACCCCGACCTGGATGAACCCGTTGCCGGTGGTGCGGTAGCGCCCTTCCTTGGAACGGATGGCGTTGAGGAACCGGTCGATTTTAGTGACCACCGACGATGGCGGTTTCTGCGCCAGCACCGTCTCGAACTCCTCGCGCGCGCGCTCGTACTCCTCGAGAATGAAGTAACCGCGCGCCAGCTCCAGTCTTGCCATGTGGTTGTTCGGCTGCGCGGCCAGCACGCGCTCCAGCGCGAACACGCCCTGGCTGACGTTACCGGTGTCGATAGCCGCGATGCCGAAGTAGAAATCGAAGCCCGGGTTGCCCTCCTGCTCGGCGCGGTGTTTTTGCGCGTAAGTGTACGCGGCGCCGGCGTCATCGCGCTGCAGTTGCTGCAGCTCCTGCAAACTGAATTGCGCGGACGCTATAGACGGCAGTAGAACGCTCAGCACAACGAGGCCGGCGGAGAACAGTCGGGGTACCATGATTCGTTATTGGTATACGGCCAACAGGAAGGCGCTAACTTAGCAGAAAAGCCCAGGCCGAAACAGCCACCGGGTCGCGGTTTACAGTGTGTTGACCGGCGCAGGCGCACGGGCACACGCGCGCACAGGCGTGCCGCACGACGCTATAATCGACCCATGCCCTACTTCGTTTACAAGATAACGGCCGGTCCAACGCCGTTGCTCAAGGATCTGACGTTGCTGCAACGTTTCGCCGGCTTCAAGGAGGCACGTGACTATGCGCGCAGCGCGCGCGAGGGGCTCGGCGATGCGGGTGGTGCGATAATCAAAGTGATGTTCGCGGACACCGAGTTGCACGCCGAGGAACAACTGCTCGAGAAGCGCGACGCGCCGGTGCTGCGCGAGTGGGAGAAATGAGCGGCACCGGTCCTACGAAGGTTGTTTGAACCGCTCGCGGTCCCACAGCACCTCCGAGCCGCCCTCGGCGCGCGCCAGCACCCGCGCCATCACGAACAGCAGATCCGACAGCCGGTTCAGGTAGGCGAGCGAGTCCTCGCTGACCTGCTCGCTGTGTGCCAGCGTCACGACCCTGCGTTCGGCACGCCGGCAAACGGTGCGCGCCACGTGGCATGCTGCGGCTGCGGGTCCGCCGCCGGGGAGAATGAAGTCCTTTAGCGGCGGCAGGTCCTGGTTCAAGGCATCGAGGTACGTCTCCAGCGCCGTCACCTGGCTGGCCTTGATCATGGTGTGGCCGGGGATGCACAGCTCCCCGCCGAGCTCGAACAGGTCGTGCTGAATCTCTTCCAGCCGGCGCCGCATCGGCTCCGCCAGCGCGTGGCTCAGCAGCACGCCGATGGTGCTGTTCAGCTCGTCGACCGTGCCGTAGGCGGCCACGCGCGCGCTGTCCTTGTCCACCCGCGTGCCGTCGCCCAGCCCGGTGGTGCCCTTGTCGCCGGTGCGGGTGTAGATCTTGGACAGCCGGTTGCCCATCATTCGCCGCCGATGCGTACCACCGTGCGCCCGGTCACCGAGCCTTCGATGTAGGGGTCGAAGGCCTGCGGCAGTGCATCGAACTCGATCGTGCGGCTCGCGATCCTGTCCAGGTGCCGCGGCTTCAGGTCGTTCGCCAGGCGCGCCCACACGCGCTCGCGCACGTCTGCGGGCAACAGCACGGAATTGATACCGAGCAGATTGACGCCACGCAGAATGAACGGCATGACCGTGGTCTCGAGCTTGAAGCCACCGGCCAGCCCGATCGAGGCAATGTTCCCCATCGGATGCACCGTACGGGTGAGCCAGGCGAGCGTTTCGCCGCCGACGTTGTCGACCGCGCCGCCCCACAACGATTTCTCGAGCGGGCGGGTGCCCATCTCGACGTCGTGCCGTGAGCGAATCTCGGCGGCCCCGAGCTCGCGCAGGTAGTCCGCCTGCTCGCTCTTGCCGGTAAAGGCAACCACCTCGAAACCCTGCGTCGCGAGCAGATCGATGGCAAAGCTGCCGACGCCGCCGGTGGCGCCGGTGACCAGCACCGGTCCCATGTCCGGCCGCTGGTGATTCTCGAGCATCCGGTGCACCGCGATGCCGGCGGTGAAGCCCGCGGTGCCCAGCCCCATGGTGTCGCGCAAACTCAGCCCGTCCGGCAGCGGCACCACCGCGGATGCGGGCACGCGCACGATTTCACTGTAGCCTCCGTCGAGATCCTCGGACAGGTTGCTGCCGCACACCAGCACCGCGTCGCCCTCCTTGAAATGCGCATCGCTCGACTCAACGACGTGTCCGGCTACGTCGATGCCGCCGTTCAGGGGCGAGCGGCGCAGGATCCGGCCTTTACCGGTCGCGGCCAGCGCGTCCTTGTAGTTGATGCTGGAGAAGGCGGCGCGAATGACGACCTCGCCCGCGGTCAGATCGTCGAGAGAAAGCTGCTCGAAGCCGGCGCGCGTCTGCTTGTCTTCGGTGTGGATGCGGAAAGCCTTGAACGACTGCATGCGGGTTCCTCGGCATGGCGGTTGATTTTGCCGGCAGGCTACAATAGGCGCTGCGTTGGAGCAATCGCCGGAGCAGAGCTACCCATGGCCGAGGAAACCATTTTCAGCAAGATCGTGCGCCGGGAGATCCCGGCCGACGTCGTGTTTCAGGACGAACGGGTGACCGCGTTCCGTGACATCAATCCGCAGCGCCCAACGCACATTCTGATCATTCCCAACAAGCTCATTCCCACCGTCAATGACGTGCGCGAGGAGGACGAAGCGTTGCTCGGGCATCTTTTCGTGGTCGCTGCGCAGGTGGCACGCGAGCAGGGTATCGCCGAGGACGGCTACCGGCTGCTGGTGAACTGCGGCCGCCACGGTCACCAGGAAGTGATGCACCTGCACCTGCACCTCCTGGGCGGGGCCGACTGCGGGCCCATGCTCAAGCGCCTCGACTGAGCGGTCAGCCCGCATGGCCACCTAGCGGCGCGCCGCGCTCAAACGTCGGTACAGATAACGGGGCACACGCCCGTCGATGGCCAGCAGGCCGGTTGCGATCAGCGTCATGCCGGTGATCTGCTCCGGTGTGAGGCGCTCGCCGATCAGCGTCCAGCCGAGGGCGATCGCGCTCACCGGAATCAGAAAGGTCACCAGCATCAGGTTGGTGGCGCCGGCGCTGGCGAGAATACGGAAGTACAGCAGGTAGGCGAGCGCCGTGCTGAATACCCCGAGCGCCAGCAGCGCAAGCACGCTGCCGGCAGCGACGTCCCGAGGGCTCCAGGATTCCGCTGTCAACAGCAGCAGCGGCAGCATCAGCACGCTTGAGCTCATCGTTTGTCCGGTGGCGATACTCAACGGCGCAATGCCTCGGAACCGCCTGCCGTACACCGCGGCGCACGCGTAGCTCAGCGCCGCTCCGAGCACCGCCACCTGCGCCCAGGTCTGTGCACCCAGCTCGCGCAGTACGTCGGCGCCCAGCATCACGCTCACGCCGGTCACGCCCAGCAGCATCCCCAGCAAACGCGCCGGCGTGAGCTTCTCGTCGCTGGTGACGACGGCTGCGAGCAGCAGCGTGAACAGCGGCGTGGTCGCGTTGAGGATGGAGGCGAGCGCACCGGTGATCTGCGTCTGCCCCCAGAGAATCAGGCTGAACGGCAGCGCGTTGTTGATCGCGCCCATGATCAGCAGGCTGCGCCACAACCGGAAGTTGCGCGGAAACCGGTGTCGGCTGACGAGGTGCAATGTGGCCAGCAGCGTAGCGGCGATGCTGACCCGCGCAAACGCGACACCAAACGGGCCGAAATCGCGCAGCGCGATCTCCCCGAAGAAAAACGAACCGCCCCACAGCAGCGACAGAGTGAGCAGCATCGCCCAGTCGCGGGCTCCCATGGGAAGCGGTGTGATACTCATGGGTGCGCAGTGTGTCTCACCGGGCGGCGGAAGGTCATCCCGATTCTTGCGCTACGCTGCCGGGAGAAGGTCCCCTCATCCCAACCCTTCTCCCCGGGGAGAGGGTCAGGGTGAGGGGACGCGG
>JAHELT010000085.1 GCA_024644045.1 Chromatiales bacterium
GCGCCACGTATCAGGTGAGTGCCATTGCTGCACCAACCACTTGACCGATCGGGACCGGAGGCGGAGACAGAACGGGAGCTCGTCGAGCGCGTGCAGGACGAGCTTCCGTACGTCACGACCGGATACACGGTGCTGATGCGTACCTACGAGGCGCGCGTGTTGCGCACCTGCAGGCGCCTGCTCGGAAATCCACAGGACGCCGACGATGTGTATCAGGAAGTCCTGATTCGCGTGTTTCACGGCATCGGCAAGTTCAAGCTGGATGCCTCGTTCAACACCTGGTTGTTTCGCATCACACACAACGAATGCATGACGCGGCTGCGTGCCCGTGCCCGCGAGCAACGGCTTTTCGTATCCGACGGCGGCCAGGTACAGCCGGTTGCGGCACCCGAACAGACGGAGCTGACCGAGCTCGGCCGCGACATCGACCGCGTGCTCGCGCAGATGTCGTTTTCGGACCGGGAAGTCCTGGCGCTGCGTTTCGTCAGCGGTCTGGCGATCGCGGACATTGCCCAGCTCACCGGGATCACACTGAGCGCCACAAAAATGCGTCTGTCCCGGGCCAGCGCGCGGTTCATCGCGCTGTTGAACACGGAAACCAAGGCGTCCCACATACACCAGGCATGCGGAGAAACATCAGAATGAAAGTCAAATTGTATTTACTTCTCATCGGCCTGTTTGTCGGCGTGCTGGCGGGGATCCCTGCGGGCATGAATATCGAGCGCGGTGCGTCCCCGTTCAGCAATCCGTTCGCTGAACGCGGCGAACGGGAAAAAGTCCTGGAACGGATTGGCCGGGAGACCGACAAAGCAGTGGCGGCTACAAAAGAAGGCGCGCGCAAGGCCGTGGAAGCCACCAAGGAAAAGATTCACGAGGCAACGAAACCTGCAGACCCGGAGTGACCCCGGCGGCCGCGGCTTCCGATCGCCGCCAGGCGCTGCTTGCGGCCGCGCTGCCCGGCCATCGACCGGGCAGCGATCGATCAATGCTTCCCTTGTTCACCAGCTGTCTTTATTCTCTCCGGTAGCCCACATCAGGTGATGGAGAGCACGCGGTCCGGCCACGCGGCGATGCAGCCCGGCGGCGACCCGGGGCTTCGTAGTATGAATAAACGACAAAAGATCGCGATCCCTGTACGACGCAGCGGCCATACCAAGTCCGCCCACCCGGCTGGGACCGGACGCGCACAGTCTTCCGCCGCGTCCCGGCGAAGCGCCGAACGGAAACAGTGACAGCCGTCGTCGCACCCATCTTTGCACTGCTGCTGAGCGTGGCGATGCTGCTCATGGGCCACGGTCTGCAGGGCACGCTGCTTCCGGTGCGCGCCAATCTGGAGGCCTTTTCGGCGATTGATATCGGTGTGCTCGGCTCGGCCTACTTTCTCGGTTTCGCCATCGGCTGCGTCGCCGGGCCGCACATCGTGCGCCGCGCGGGTCACATACGCACGTTCACAGCGATGGTCGCGATTGCCTCATGCGTGGTGCTGGGCCATGCCCTTGTGGTGCAGCCGCTGGTGTGGTGGCTGCTGCGCATGGCAACCGGCCTGTGTTTCGCGGTCCTCTACATGGTTATCGAGAGCTGGCTGAACGAAAAGTCCAGCAATACGAACCGCGGACTGGTGTTCTCCATTTACACGATCATAAACCTCACCGTGATCACTATCGGCCAGATGATGCTGACGCTGGACGAACCGACCGATTTTCCGCTGTTTGCACTGGCTTCCATTCTTGTGTCCCTGGCGGCGGTGCCCGTTGCGTTGACCCGATCACCCGCCCCGGCACCGATCGAATCGGTGCACATCCGATTTCGCGGGCTCCTCACGACGTCGCCGGTCGGGGTGGTCGGCTGCCTGGCCGTCGGCCTGGCGAACGGCGCATTCTGGGCGCTTGCGCCCGTGTTCGCGCAGCGTGCGTCGACAGACGTCGCTGACGTGGCGCTGTTCATGAGCATTGCGGTCATCGGCGGTGCAATCGCACAGTGGCCGCTCGGCCGGCTGTCCGATCGCATGGACCGGCGCAGGGTCATCGTGCTCGCGTGCATCGGGGCGGCGGCGGCCGGCGTGGCCCTCGTGCTGGTCGATCCAGCCTGGAAGTACGCGGTGCTCGCCGCCGCGTTTGGCTACGGGTTATTTGCGTTTCCGCTCTACGCGCTGGCGGTCGCCCACACCAACGACTATGTGGAGCCCACAGGCTACGTCGAGGTGGCCGGCGGGTTGCTCCTGGTGTTCGGGCTGGGGGCGGTGGTCGGCCCGATCATCGCGTCGCTGATCGTGCGCTTCGTCGGAATCGACAGCCTGTTCGGGTACACCGCCTTTGTGCACGTTGCGACCGCGGTGTTCGCGTTGTATCGCGTGCGACGCCGCGCCTCAGCGCCGATCGAAGAGCACATCACGTTCGCAGACGCGCTGCGCGTCGCACAAACCACCTCCAACGTCGATCCCCTGGCACATCCGGAGCTCGACCTGCCGGCGGCGACGTCGGATCGACCCGCGAACCCATAACGCACTGTCGGCCAGCTGCGCCAGGGCAGAGTGCGCTGCTGCGGTGCACGACTTACTGGATGACCACGAACAGCTGCGCGTTGCCGCGCTGGATGTTCAGCGCGAGGACCCGCCCGGCGCCGCTCAGTACGGCACTCAACTCGTCGGTGTTGCGTACGGGCCGGCGGTTCACCGCCAGGACGACGTCCCCCGGGCGCAGACCGTTGCGCGCCGCCGGGCTGCCCGGCTCGACGCCGGACACGACCACGCCCTTTACCCGGCCGTAAAGCGGATGCGAATTGTCCAGCTCCTGGAACGTAGCGCCCTGCAGCGCCTGAGTGTTCTCGATGCCAGCCGTCCGGGCAGCCTGTGATTTGCCGATACGCCCGCGCAATGTCTTGCGTTTTCCGTCGCGCAGCACAGTTACCTCGACATCCTCGCCGACGCGCATCAGCCCGACCCGGTTTCGTAAGTCGGAGGCGTTGCGGATGTCACGTCCGTCTATTGCCACCACGACATCGCCGGCGCGCAGCCCAGCGTCCTCGGCCGGCGAACCGGGCTCGACCTGGTTGACGATCGCACCACGTACTCCGCCCAGATCCAGCGCCTGCGCAATGTCCGGGGTCACGTCCTGAATACCGATACCGAGGCGGCCGCGGCGTACTTCCCCGTGGCGTTCCAGCTGATCCATCACTGAGCGGGCCATGTTGACGGGTACCGCGAAACCTATGCCGACGTTACCGCCGGCCGGACCGATGATCGCGGTGTTGATGCCGATCAGCCGGCCGTCGAGGTCGACCAGCGCGCCGCCCGAGTTGCCGGGGTTGATTGACGCATCGGTCTGAATGAAGTCTTCATACCCTTCGATGTTCAGGCCGCTGCGCCCCAGCGCGCTGACGATGCCTGAAGTGACGGTCTGGCCTAGCCCGAAGGGATTGCCGATGGCAATCACGAAATCACCCACTGCGAGGCTGTCCGAATCGCCCAGCGGCAGCGCCACCAGGTTCTCCGCGTCCACTTCGAGCAAAGCGATGTCCGTTCCGGCATCGCTGCCGACCAGCTTCGCTTTCAACTGGCGGCGGTCCTTCAGCGTGACAGTGATCTCATCGGCATTGTCGACCACATGATGGTTGGTGATAACGTAACCTTTCTCTGCGTCGACGATTACACCGGAGCCGGCGCTTTGCTCGGGGCGCACCGGCGCCTGCTCCGGCAGGTCGAAAAAGCGCCGGAAGAAAGGATCTTGCAGCAGCGGGTTCGGCGCACTCGCCACCCGGGCCGTAACGGCGATGTTGACGACCGCTGGCGTAACGTTCTCCAGCAGCGGGGCCAGCGTCGGTTTTCCGTCGGCGATCAGCGCCGGCAGCGCACCCGCGGCCGGCATCACGTACAGCACGCTCAGCAGAAGCACCACCAGGCCTGTCGGGCTCATGAGCACAGCTTTTGATCGGCTCATCATTCGTTCTCCCGCGTCGTTCTGGATTCCATGTCTTGCCGGAGCGGACCGACACCGTGCCGTCGCACCGTGTGGTGGCCAGGATATAGACCCGCCGGTGTTTTTCAAGTGTCCGCCGCGGTGCATTGAAAACACGCGGTTGCTGCTTATATTCGCGGTCGGTGAAAACTGGAACTGAGGGTAGAGCCAATGGTATTCAACAGCTCACTTGAAAACATTCTGCGCATGCAACGCGCCCTGGAAAACGTAATGGCGAACGACTGGCTGGGCGCCAGCACCAGCAGCCGAGGCGGCTTCCCGCCGGTCAACGTGTTCAAGCACGACGGCAACTACGTAGTGATCGCCGAGCTGCCGGGGGTCGCCAGCGACGATGTTGACGTCGAGATCAACCGAAACAAGGTCCGCCTTTCGGGGCGTAAACGTGTCGACTACGGCGAGCAGATCAGCATGCACCGCACCGAGCGCCAGGCCGGCGAGTTCGACCGTACCCTGACGCTGCCTTTCGAGGTGGGAATCGATGAAGTGCGGGCGGAGTACCGCGACGGGATGCTGGCACTGAGCTTGCCGCCGGCGGAATCCCACAAACCGCACAAGGTCGACATCAGCTAGTGTGCAGCAACCCGGTTACCTCGAATCAGTAAACAGGAGAGATCGACATGGCAAAAGACCAATCGCTCACCGTACAGGAAAAACAGGAACTGCAATCCCGCGACGAGCAGACCGTGCCCGGCCGGTTCTATGTCCCGAGCACGGACATTTACGAGCACGAAGAGGAGCTCGTGGTCGTGGTGGAAGTCCCGGGAGTTGCCAGAGAGGACGTCGCTATCAACGTCGAAAACGATCAGCTTTCGATCTCGGCGAGGTTGAACTTCGACAAATACGCCAACTATCAACCGGTGTATACCGAATACAATCTCGGTAACTTCACGCGTAGCTTTCACCTGTCCAACAAGATCGACAGCAGCGCCATCGACGCCAAGATGAAAGACGGTGTGCTCACGCTACGCTTACCAAAGATACCGGAAGCCAAGCCGCGCAAGATCAAGGTCAACTGACCGCTTCACCCAGAGCAGCGCACGTGCTGCTCTGGGTCGTTCCCGACCCGATTACGCTGCCGGCACGCGTAGCCCGGCGTCCTGCTGCAGTGCGCCGCGCAGCTTGCCGAGGGCACGCTTTTCAATCTGACGAATCCGCTCGACCGATACACCGTACTCCTCCGCCAGCGTGCGCAGGCAGGTCTTGTCGTCCTGTAGCCAGCGCCGCGCGACGATGTCGCGACTTCGCTCATCGAGTGCGCTGAGTGCCTCACTCAGCCTGCGCGAACACCGCTCCCGCCACTGCGTTTCGGCGGCCAGGGACTCCGGATCGGCCCCGCCTGCGAGATAGTCCGCCGGTGCCAACCCCTCGCCGTCCTCACCACCGCCTGTGTCAAAGCCGTGGTCACGCGTGTAAAGCCGCTGCTCCATGCAGTGCACATCGTCGGCGTCGACACCGAGACGCCCGGCCAGTCGTTCTGCTTCCTTGCCGCGCAACCATTCGAGGCGTTGCTTGCGGCTGCGCAGGCCGAAGAACAGCTTGCGCTGCGCGCCGGTGCTGGCGACCTGGACGATCCGCCAGTTCTTCAGAATGAACTCGTGAATCTCGGCGCGGATCCAGTGCACAGCGTAGGACAGCAGGCGCACACCCGCCTCCGGCTTGTAGCGCCGCACCGCCTTCATCAGGCCGACGTTCCCTTGCTGGATCAGGTCCTCTTCCGGCAGACCGTAGCCGGCATACTGGCGCGCGAATTTGACGACGAAGCGCAGGTGCGAGACAACCAGCCGCCACGCAGCGTAGCGGTCACGGTGCTCGCGAAACCGCCGCGCGAGCTCGCGTTCCTCGGCGGCGCTCAGCAGGGGAACGGCATCGATGGCACGCAAGTAGGCGTACAGGTCGCCAACCGGAGGGAAGCTTTGTACAAGCACCGTACTCATTTTCATCTTCCTCCAAAAAATCAATGCGATACAACAATTGACAGGCACTCCGAGGAGCGTATGGAGACTCGCTTCGGTTTTTTCAAGGCGTCTGCAGCGTCGGGCGCCAAAACCGGGCATGGCACGCCGGCGGAACGTCCTGGAAAGACACCCGCCGCTTACAGCGCGCGGTGCTTGATCGCGTGCTACGATAGCGCGCGGCGACGTTTGCAACACGCGCCTCGGGGCCCGGGCTCACGGCGCGGGCGGCCCGCCAAGGGGCGCTCAACGGGAACAGGTTTGGAGGCCGCATGACTGACAACAGGTACGAAAACGCATTGCTCGATCCGCAAGCCGCGTACGGTTGCCCCGACGACGTGCTCGCAGACGACTCGCTGACGAACGAGCGCAAGCGCGAGGTACTGGAGCGCTGGCGCGCCGAGGCGGTGCACTTGCAGGAATCGGAGGCCGAGGGCTTTCTGGGCGGTGAGAACAGCATGCTGGATCAGATCGCCGCCGCGCTGCGCAACCTCGACAAAGCCTGACGCGACCAGCACGGGTACCGGCGCGACGTCTGCCTGCCGGCCTCTGCAGCACCTTTGAAAACCTTCGGCGTTAGGCTGTAAGATTCGGCCGCGCCGGCACGAAAGCCGCGGCATCCCCTGACGAGCGACTACAACCGACCACTTGAGGTGAGCATGGCAAACGAAGGCTATCACGAACCGACCGAGGAGCTCTCCGACGACACGCGGGACATGCACCGGGCCATCATATCGTTGATGGAAGAGCTGGAAGCCGTCGATTGGTACAACCAGCGCGTCGACGTCTGCAAAGACCCCGAACTCCGCGCAATCCTCGCGCACAACCGCGACGAGGAGAAGGAGCATGCCGCGATGGTGCTGGAATGGATCCGGCGACGCGACCCGACCCTCGACAAAGAGCTGAAGGACGTACTGTTCACGGACAAACCCATCGCTGACCATTGATGATTCCACAGGCCCCACACGGCCATCTGCCCCCTGGCGCAACACGCCGTTGCGCCGCAAGATAAAACAACCCGAGCCAGCGCCGCGGTAACGGAGTCGGCTCGTGCAGCGCCGGCAATAACGCTCCAACCACGAACATGCCCAGAGCACTCGCTATTGAAGCGCCTTTTTCAACGCTGCATGATCTTCTGAGCGGTGACGAGGACGCGCGCGCCTGCCGTGACATATCGGACAGCGCCTGTCAGGAGCAGCCGCGCAGTTTCGGCATCCATCTCGTATCACTCTCGCTGACTAAAATCGGCGACGGATTGGCCGACGCCAAGCTGGTGCTCAGCTGGCTCCTCGATGCGCTCGGCGCACCGGCGCTCGCCGTGGCCATGCTGGTCCCGGTGCGCGAGTCGCTTTCGTTGCTTCCGCAGCTCGCCGTGGCCGGCTGGATGCGCCGGCGTGCGGTGCGGAAATGGTTCTGGGTCGCCGGCAGCGCCGGACAGGGCGCAAGCCTGGCGGCCATGGCGCTGGCCGCGTGGATGCTGGAGGGCGCCGCTGCCGGGTGGACGATCGTTGCGCTGCTGGCGGTATTCAGCCTGGCACGCGGCGTCTGCTCGGTCGCATCGAAAGATGTGCTGGGCAAAACCATCGCCAAGCAGCGCCGCGGCACGCTCACCGGCTATGCGTCGGCCGCCGCCGGTGTCGCGGTAATCGTGCTGGGCCTGGTGCTGCAATTCGAGCCCGGCGCCGGGCGCGGTGTCGAGTTCTTTATCTATCTGCTGATAGTCGGAGCCGCGCTGTGGCTGCTCGCGGCCGGCACGTTCGCGCTGCTGGAGGAGTACCCCGGCGCTACGGAGGGTGGCGAGAGCGCGCTGCGGCTCGCGCTGGACAGCCTGAAAAGCCTGGCCGAGGATCGCACGCTGCGCCTGTTTCTCTACGCTCGCGCGCTGCTCGTCAGCACCGCGCTGATGGCACCCTTCGTGACGTTGCTTGCGCGCGACCTCGGCGGTACGGCGCTCGGCGACCTCGGCATTCTCATCCTCGCCTCCGGCATCGCCTCCAGCCTGAGTGCGAGCGTCTGGGGGCGCTGGTCGGACACGTCCAGCCGCAAAGTGATGGCGGCAGGCGGTGCGCTGGCCGCGGTCGCTGGTCTGATTGCAACGGGCGCCGCGTTCATCCTGCCCCAGGGCGGCACCTGGGTACCCTACGTGTTCGGGGCGATCTACTTCGTGCTCTCGGTCGCGCACACCGGGGTGCGGCTGGGACGTAAGACGCACCTCGTCGACATGGCCGGCAGCGAGCAGCGCGCCAGCTACGTGGCGGTCAGCAACACGCTTATCGGTATCGTGCTGCTCATCGGCGGCAGTCTCGGGATGCTGGCCGAGGCCGCCGGCCCGGCCGCGTCGGTGCTGGCGTTCGCCGTGCTGGCGGGCCTTGGCGCACTGACCAGCCTGGGGCTGGAAGAAGTGCAGCAGTGACAGGCGTGCCCGGCGGAACTACCGCGCGCGCGGCACGCCCGTGTTGATGCTGCCACCACGAAGTCTGCATGCCTGACGCCCTGCTATGGGTGCTTGGCGGTTTCACCCTGCTTGCCACGGGGCTGGCCTACGTCGTGCGCGGCGGGCAGTGGTGGGCCCGCTTTTTCGATTTTCCGCGCGTGCAGATCGTCGCATGCGGACTTGCCGCTGTCGCGCTGTCACCGTTCGCAGGCCCGTCAGCGTGGCGCTGGCCGCTGGCTGCGCTGATCGGTGCGGCGGTGATCTGGCAGGGCTGCCGCATCTGGCCGTACACCCCTCTGCACCGCAAGCAGGCGCTGGATGCGCGATCCCGGTCCCGCCGGGGCTGTATACGCATCCTCATTGCCAATGTCTGGATGCCCAACCGCAACGCCCCGGCGCTGCTTGAGCGAATCCGTGAAGCCGATCCCGACATCGTTTTCGCGCTCGAAACAGACGTCTGGTGGAAAGACGCGCTCGCGCCATTGATCGACACATACCGTCACGCGCTGCTGCGTCCCCAGGACAACACCTATGGGATGCTGCTCTACTCGCGGCTCGAGCTGATCGAGCCGGAAGTGCGCTGCCTGGTGAGCGAAGCGGTGCCGTCCGTGCGCACCGGCGTGCGTCTGCGCAGCGGCGAGCCGCTGCTGCTGCTCGGGCTGCACCCCGAGCCGCCGGACATCTTTCAGGACACCTGGGAGCGCGACGCCGAGCTGTTGATCGCGGGACGGGAGGCGGCCGCGGTCGGCCAGCCGTGCATCGTCGCCGGTGATCTGAACGACGTTGCCTGGTCACGCACGACCCGGCTGTTCCAGCGCGTCAGCGGGCTGGTCGATCCGCGTGTCGGACGCGGTCTTTTCAATTCTTACCACGCCCGGTTGCCGGTCGCCCGCTGGCCGCTCGATCAGGTGTTCCATTCCCCCGCCTTGCGCGTCGTGTCGCTGCGCCGGCTGGCCCCCTTCGGCTCGGACCATTTCCCGATTATGGTCGACCTTTCCCTCGAGCCCGGGCCCGCGGCCTTCGAGCAGGCACCGGACAGACGCGACGGCGACCGGGCAGAAGCCGCAGCGAGGATCGCCGAGGGGACCGAATGACCGCGGGGTAAGCCTGCCCCCGGCGCGACCCTTACAATGTCTCTTCGAACGCTCATCAAGAAAGGTGTTTTCTCATGACCCAATCCACCCCGTTACGTGCTCTCTACATCAACTGCTCGCTCGAAAAAAAACCCGCCGATTCGCACACCCGTCGCCTGATCGAGCACTCGGCCGCCGTGATCCGTCAGGCCGGGGTCGAAGTGGACCAGGTGCACGCGCTCGAGCACCAGATCGCGTTCGGAATGAAGCCGGACATGACCGAGCACGGGTGGGATCGTGACGACTGGCCGGCGTTGTTCGAGCGCGTCATGGCCGCCGACATTCTGGTGCTGGGAACACCCATCTGGCTGGGCGTCAAGTCGAGTGTCTGCACCCAGGTCATCGAGCGCTTGTACAGCAGCAGTGGCGAGAAAAACGAGCAGGGGCAATACCTCTACTACGGCAAGGCGGGCGGCTGCCTGGTCACCGGCAACGAGGACGGCGTGAAGGCCTGCAGCATGGAGATCCTCTATGCGCTGCAGCACATCGGCTACAGCGTGCCGCCGCAGGCCGACGCGGGCTGGATCGGCGAGGCGGGCCCCGGGCCGAGCTACGGCGACCCTGTCGAGGGTTCCGATGTACCCACGGGATTCGGCAACGAGTTCACCAACCGAAACACGACCTTCATGGCCTGGAACCTGATTCACATGGCGAGGTTGCTGCGCAAGGCAGGCGGTTTTCCCGTCGGCGGCAACCAGGGATCGGAATGGGAGCGCGGCACCCGCAGCGGCTACCCGCTGGACAGCGACGGCCGACCTGCGGGCTGAGGTGTTGCGGTGTGCGCTGCGCTGGGGCCGACAGCGCCGCTCGCTCAACGCTTCGCCGGTACGGGTTCTGTATCCAACAGGCGCATGAGCCATTCCAGGCTGGCGACGTGCTCGCAACCGATGCGCACGCTCGCCGCGATCGGCACCGCCATGAGCATTCCGATCACGCCCCAGAGCCAGCCGAACAGTATCAGCGACAGAAACACGACGACCGGGCTCAGCGCCAGGCGTCGACCGAGCACGATCGGCGCCGCGAACTGGCCGATCACCAGGGCGATGCCCCAGTACACCGCCGGCACCAGCAGCGCGTCCCACAATGACTCGAAGCTGGACAGTCCGACCAGCGCGAGGATCATCACGCTCAGCGCCGCCCCCGCGTAGGGCGCGAAGTGCAGCAGGCCGACCAGCACGCCCCAGAGCAGCGGGTTGGGGACTCCGAGCGCGAACAGCGCAATCGTCGTCACCGCCCCGAGCGCGGTGTTCAGTGCGAGCAGCGTGGCGAGGTAGCGGGCAATCTGACGCTCGATCTCGCGCCACACGGCGACCGCACGCTTCTTGTCCTCGAGTGTGGGGACAACGCGTACCACCTTGCGCAGAAACTCGTCGCCGGCGGCCAGCAGCAGGTAGAGGAGCACGATGGTCGTGCAGACTTGCGCGAGCAGCGCCGGCGTGTCCTCGAGGATCGACCAGGGTGCGTCGATCGGCAGGGCCGCGGCCGGTTCTTCGGTGTCATCGAGACCCGCCGCCCGCTCGATGCGGTTGGTTGCCTCGCGCCACTCGGCCAGCTCGTCCTCGATCGCCAGCAGCTTGCGCTCGATGCCGGCCACCAGGCCCGGCGCCGTGCGCATCCATTCGGCGGCCGGCGCCCACACCGCCGCGGCGATCGATCCGGCGAACACGAGCGTCAGGATGAGCACCAGCGCGGCGGCCAGCGGCGGCGGGATACGACGCTGGGACAACCACTGCGCAAACGGCGAGAGCAGCACGGAGAACAGGATCGCGAGCGCCACCGGCACGGCCACCGGCGCGCTCCACTCCAGCGCGAACAGCGTCAGGATAAGGAGAATCCCGATCAGCACGCGCGAGCATTCCGGCCTTCGCAATTCCGCCCTTGAATCCGGCTGCTCGTCGCTCATATCACTCGTCGCCGGGCGCCGGCATCAGGTGGCGAGTACAGTATCAAGCAGGCCGACCACCACGATGTACCTGAGCGCCTTGCCGATCCCGACCAGGACCACGAACACATCGAGACGTACGCGCATGATCCCGGCGACCACGGTGAGCGCATCCCCGCCCACCGGCAGCCACGCCAGGAGCAGCGACCAGACACCGAAGCGCTGGAACCAGCGCTGGGCGCGCTCCAGCTGCGCTGCGCTCGCGGGGAACCAGCGCCGGTCGCGAAAGCGCAGCACCAGCCGCCCGAGCCACCAGCCGACCACGGCGCCGAGGGTGTTGCCCGCGGTCGCCACCGCGACCACCGCGAGCGGCGCGGCCCCGGCGGCGAGTGCGCCGGCGACCGAGATCTCCGAGTAGAAAGGCACCACGGTCGCGGCGAGGAACGACGATACGAAGACAGTGACATAGTAGCCCGTCACGCTGCCGCACGTGCCTCGCGGGCCGCATCGACCAGCGCCTGAAACAGGCGACGCTGTCGCTTGTGGTAGGGCAGATACTCGGGGTGCCACTGCACCCCGGCGCGAAAACCGGTCGCGGCAATCTCGACAGCCTCGACGGCCTGCACCAGTTCGTCGAGATCGTGCGCCACGGCGCGCATGCCCTCGCCCAGCCGATCGATGGCCTGATGATGGAGACTGTTCACCTTGAATCGCTCGGCGCCGAACAGTCCGTGCAAGCGACTGTCCGGTTGCACGATAACGGTCTTGCGCGCGAGCACCGTGCGGCGGTTGGAGGTGTGCCGCCGCATGCCGCGCACGTCCTGATGCAGGTTGCCGCCCAGCACCACGTTCATGAGCTGCGCGCCGCGGCAGATGCCGAGCACCGGCACTTTGCGCTGCAGGGCATCCTCCAGGATGTCGATCTCGAACCGGTCGCGGTCCCGGTCGAAGCTGCCCGTCCCGTCGTCCAGACCGGCGTAGAGTGCGGGGTCGATGTCATCGCCGCCGCCCACGACCACCCCGTCGAGCACCGGGACCGGCAACCGCCGGCGCGGCGTGAGCCTCACCACCCGCGCACCGGCGCGCTGCAGCGCGTAGCGCGAGCAGCGCCAGGCGATGTGATACCAGCCCTCCGGCCCGGTCACCCCGATCAGCGGTTCTTCTTGTTTATCAGGCTCTCGCATTCCTTCCACCACGGCTGCAACAGGGTGCCGAGGCCCCGGTCGAGGTGTTCCAGGTAAGCCGCCGAAAGCTCGGCACGTGCTTCGTCATCGGTGGCAAACCGCTCCACCTCGAGCCAGTAAGTCCAGGCGCTGTGCACCCCCCAACCGGCTGCGTCGACTTCGCAGTTCGGCAGCCGGTAGTGCAGCGCCGGGCGGGACTTGATGCGCGGATCGTCGATCGCCCGCCGTACTCGGTCCTCGTCGATATGCGCGAGCAACGGCAACAGATCGAGCGCACGGTTGCGGTCGGCATTCCAGTTCAGGTAGTCGTCGGCGAACTGCTCCGTGTCCGGCGCATACTCCGGATCGAGCACCCGGGTCACGTACTCGCGGGGAAACGCGTTGATGTAGGGCGTGAGCCGGCGGCTGAGGTCCACCTGCTCGCGTTCCACCAGCCAGTCGTACAAACACAGAAACGACTGCGTGTAGGCCAGCACGGTCGCCTCATCGAGCGACGGCATTTCCGGGTTGAGGTGCAGCCCGAATGCGTAGATCGGGGAACCGCTGGTGCCGGTTGCCCCCGCCGCGCGCAACGCCTCGACCAGCACATCGACCTCACCCAGTCGGTTCATCGGGATTGGAGGGCTCACCACCTCGAGGGGCACGATCTGCCAGGCGATGGCGGCGATGGCGTCCTCCGAGAGCTGATCGATGTCCGCGGCCAGCCCCTCCAGCTCGTCGTCCGAGCGGCCGCGCGCTTTCAGGTACTCGAAATCGAGCTCGACGTTGAACGGTCCGAGGTCGTCGGTCTGCACCACGTGCTCGTAGTCGCTTACGCGCTCGATGTCGCCGTCGAAGACCTCGGCCACCAGCCTGGCAGCGTCGGGCAGCTCGAGTCCCGAGAACTCGAACTCGGCCCCGAGGCGGCGCAGTGCCCCCTCCTCGGTAAGCTTGCGGGGCGGCAGCGCGTACTTGTCTTTATCAGTCATTCGCACAGTCCAACCGGTATCGGCAAAGCGCGCTAGTGTAGCCCAAACGCGGAGCGCCTGGGACGCCGCGGCGGCTGCCGTATGCCGCCCTGCGCGGCGCGCGACGCCCGATCTGAAGAACCTGGCGTTTCGCGGCAGTGGCACGGACGCTCACCGGCCCAAGCACGATGTCGTGCGATCCGCTGACCTGTGTCAAACTTGCAACCGGCACAGCGCACCATGATCTTCACTCGAGGGCGAGCGATGAAAGACGATAAACGGTCAGACGATCCCGCGGTTGGCCACGCTTACGAGCGGCTGCTGGAGAAAGCCCTGGACGAGGCGCAACGCGTCCAGAAACGCGGCATGCCGAAGCTGCACCAGATCATCGACACCGTCCGCCACGACGTGTCGCAGCTCGGTGCGCTGGGCGAAGAGCAGGCCGAAAAACTGGCCGAGTACCTGAAACGCGACCTGGAAGACGCCGCGACGTTTCTGTCCGAGACCGGCCGAGAGCTGAAGGAGTGGTGGGGCTTCGACCGCGTCCTTCTCGAGCGGCAGCTGCTTGAGAACTTCACCCAGGCCGCCGACCAGACCACCGTCGAGCTGGAGGCGCTGCAGAAGGCAGCGCTGGCGGCCGAGTACCGGACCGGGGAAATCACCGGCCCCGGCACGTTGCAATGCGATGCTTGCGGAGAGGTGCTGCACTTTTACAAGCCGGGACACATCCCGCCCTGCCCGAGCTGCCGCAAGACGCGTTTTCACCGCCAGAGCACGGATTGACGGCCAACGGGAGGGCCGTCCGGCGCGCCGCCGCAGTCAGCGCAGCACGGTCTCGAACATCGCCTTCATCGACTCCCACGACTTGATGTCGGCTGCTGCGCTGTAGGCGAGCGGCAGGTTGAACTGCTTGCCCAGTTCCGTGGCATCCGGGTTGGTAAAGGAATGAACTGCGCCGGCGTAGTTGATGAATCGGTAACGCACCTGGGCCGCGTCCATCTCCTTCTTGAACGCCGCGATCTCCTCCGGCTTGATGAACGGATCGCTGGCACCGTTGAACACCAGCACCCTGCCCTTCACCGTGCCCGACTGCACGGGCGACAACCCCGCGAGGCTGCCGTGGAAGCTCGCCACGCCGGAGAGCGGCAGTCCGCGGCGCGCCATCTCGAGTACCACGGTGCCACCGAAGCAGTAGCCAATCGCACCGATGCGCTCGGGCTTGACGTCCGGCTGCGCGCGCAGCAGCTCCAGCGCCGCGCGGAACCGACGTTCACCGGCATCCATGTTCTGCCGCACCTCGGTGGCAAACCGGCCGGCATCCTCCGGATGCTCCGCCACTTTCCCGTCTCCGTACATGTCAACCGCCAGGGCGATGTAGCCGAGGCCCGCCAGCATGTCAGCACGCTTGCGCACGTAGGCATTGTGCCCCCACCACTCATGCACCACCAGCACACCCCCGCGGCGGACACCGCTTTGCGCGGGACGCGCGATGTACCCGGTGAAGGTCGTGCCGTCCACCACGTAGCTGACTTCCTCGCCGCCGCTCGCGACACCGCAGGCACAGAGCATGATCAGGCCGCTGACGGCGATTCTCGCCGGCGCGCTCGCCCCGGCAAACGGCAACCCGCGGCATGGTTGCCCGATGAGGCGGTTGAGCCATCCTGAGATCTTCATTGGCAGATACTCCAGTTCTCCGGCGCCGGCCATCGAACACCTACTTTTCGCGGCGTGTGCCGAACAGCTGGGCCAGCATTAGGGCGCCTGACGTTATCAGAATCATCACCGTCGAGATAGAGGCGATCGTAGGGTCGATCTGATCGCGCAGCGCCAGGAACATGCTGCGGGTGATGGTGGACAGAAGCCGGCTAACGGCGTCTGTAAAGCAGTATACTCAGGTCATCGGCATGCCCGGCCATATGGGGGTCATTCCCAAGCATGCGAGTTGTGCAGCGCTCGACGAGCCCGCGCACCGCAAGCTCCAGCGGGCCCTTGCGCACGATGTCCACGATCTCATCGGCGAACAGATTGTCCGCGAGCCCGTCGCTCGCCAGCAGCAGTGTATCGCGCGGGGCCAGCCGCACCGGCGGTCCGATGTCGATGCGCATGTCGTGCGCGCCGACGATGTTCGACACCAGGTGCCGTTCTCCGTGCTCGAGTGCCTGGTCCTCCTCCATCAGGCCCGCCTCGACGGCATAGCCGGTCGGCGAATGGGGCACGGATTTCCACTTCAGGCGGCCGCGCTGGCCGGTGATCACGATCATCGAATCGCCCACATGGTAAGGCCGCACGCGGCCATCCTCGATCTCCACCGCCGCCACCGTGCTCGCGCAGCCGGCCTGCCCCTCGAGTATCAGGCGATTGGCCCTATCGATACCGTCGAGCATGCAGTCCCGCAGTGCCGCACCATCGGCGGTGCCTCGCGCGACGGCTTCGTCGAGGGACTCCACGACCGTGCGGGAAGCAACGTCGCCGTCGGGGTAACCGCCCACGCCGTCGGCCACGAGCAGCATACCGGCGCTTTCGTCCGACGGAATAAGCGCCAGCGCGTCCTCGTTGCGCGAGGCCTTACCGGGCGCGCGCCGGGTAAAGAACGCCGCCCGGCCGGCCGCGAAAGGCACGACCTGCACCTCCGCCGTATCCTCGCCGGCCACCTTTATGGCGGCGCTCACTGCCATTCCATGGTCTCGAGATAGGTGCGCAGCGCGCCGGCGGTCTTGAATTTCTTCTCGATCAGCGAGCGCTTCATTCCGCACACGATCGCCTTGATCTCCTGCGGCTGGCCGGCGTAGTGCTGTGGACCGCCGATGGCCTCGTAGAAAATCCGGATCATGTCGAGCACATCGGCCTTGATGTTCTCCGCTTTCGGACTGCCCCAGCGGTAGAGATCGATGAGCTTCAGCTCGAAGCCGAGACCGCAGCGCTGAACGATCACGTTGCCGCTGTGCAGGTCGCCGTGGTATTCGCGTTGCTCGTGAATGCCCTCAACGCCCGAGGCCAGGGCGTGCAGCAGGTGCAGCGCCTGAAATGCGTGCAGCCGCTTGCCCCGCTGTCGCGACAGGAAATCGATCAACAGCTCACCGGCCACGTACTCGGAAATCAGGCAGCTGATGTCGGTTTGCTGGAAACGGATGGTTTCGCGCGCGTGGTACTGAATGATGATCGGCACGTGGCGCAGCTCATGCAGCTTGCGGGCATAGAACTTGAAAGCGTGGTCATTGCGGTTTCGATCGGGGAAAAACAGCTTGGCGGCCCGCTCGATCTCCGTGGAGCGCTCCTTGATCAGATAGACCTCACCCTCCCATCCGGCGCCGATGCACTGCGTGACCTCGTACTTACCCGCGATCACCCGCCCGGGCCTGAGTGCAAAGCTTTCAATGCGGGGCGCGCGTGGCATTGTTCAGTGTTCGCTTCCTGTGGTGCGTCTATTCTATCTCGTACGTGCCACGGCGCCGGGCTCCGCCGCGGCGCTGGCTGCGCAACAGAACGGCTATGGCGACCGCTTCAGGATTGCCGCTGGATAGCGGCCAGGCGGGCTTCGAGCACCCGGCGCTGTTTGCCGGTTTTCTCGAGGTCCTTGCGGTTCAGCGCGATGTTGGCTTTCAAGGCCTTGATCCGGGCTTCGACCTCCCGTGAACGCCCGCCCGCTCTGAGCAGCGCGTCCCCCGCGCGCCGCAGCTCGTGCTCGAAGTCGCCACGCGCTTCGTCCAGCACGTCCTCGACCTGGTCGAGATGCCGCAGCTGCTCGCGTAGCTCCGCCTGCTCCTGCAGATGCCCGGTGTCGTCAGCGTTCACTACGCTATCGTAACGCCGGGCGATGCTTTGACCAACTGCGCCTGGCAGCGCTCGTTTCGGATTGAAAGCTATGCCACACTTACCCGCGATGTAAAGCAAGACGAACAACGTGGAAGCCGTCATCCAGAGTCTTCTCGCGGGATTCCCCGTGCTGATCCTGCATTTCCTCGTGGCCGTCGCGATGCTGGCCGCCAGCATCGGCATCTACAATCTGCTCACGCCGTATCCCGAAATCCAGCTGATCCGGCAGGGCAACGTCGCTGCCGCCGTTTCGCTCTCGGGCGCCGTGCTCGGACTCGGCATTCCGCTGGCCTTCTGCCTGGCCGCGAGCGTAAACGCGTTGGACATCCTGATCTGGGGCTTCGTCACGCTGCTGATACAGCTCGCCTGCTACCGGATTGCCGACCTCGTGCTGCGGGACTTGCCGAAACGGATTGTCAATGGCGAGATCGGGGCGGCCCTGTGGCTTGTATCCGTGAAGCTGGCCGTCGCGGCGATCAACGCCGCCGCCGTCGCGGGCTAGTGCATGGCCCTGAAGTGGAAACGCGAACTGCTGGCCCTGGTGCTGATCTTGACCTTCGCCGGGCTGATTGGCGTGGCAGACAAGTCGATGCGCCGCCCTCTGCCGCAGAGGATCGTCGAGCTGCCCCCGTTTCCACCCCCGCCCACGGTGTTTCGGGGCCTCGATCCGCCGGCGCCCGGTGATCCTGCTTACAAGGTGAAGATCGATGGGCCCAGGGATTCCCGGGGCACGGCGTTCCCCATCCACCGCGACGGCCATTGGATGACGGCGCGGCATGTCGTGGACAGCTGCGACCGCATCGGCATACTCTCGGGCCGGAAAAAGATTCGCTGGGCTTCGGCGGTTGCGATTCATGCCAATGCCGATCTTGCCGTCTTCTCAATGAGGGGGTCGGCGCCGCTCACGCTGCCGGTCGATCTGCGCCCGCTGGAGCGCGGCCAGAAAGGCTTCGGCTTCGGCTTCCCGAACGGGAAGTGGGCACAGCTGCACACGCTGCTGCTGGGGCGCGCACGCCAGCACACCGCGGGGCGCTATCGATTGGTCGAGCCGGTGCTGGTGTGGAGCGTGCACACCAGTGTCCCGTCGAACATCAAGACGCTCGGCGGCATCAGCGGCGGTCCCATGCTCGACACCAGCGGTACGGTGATCGGGGTTCACAGCGCGAGCTCACGCCGGCGCGGTCGCTTGATGACAGTCGCGCCTATCACGCTCTTGAGTATGCTGAACGAGATAGGCCTCGCGGATGCGGGTGCACCCAGGCCGCCCCTCGATGTGGTTGATCTGGCGGAGACGCGCTTCCCTCGCTTCGGCGACTCGCTGCGCAGAAAGAGAGCCGTGGTGCCCGTTGTCTGTGATGTTTTTTAGTCAAGCTTCGCTGGCAGCACGCCGCTTTCGGTCGAGGGAGGTCCCCGCTTTGACCCGGACGCCCCGACGCGCTTCCATTCTCGGCGACATGCTGCAGGTCTGGCTTGCCTTGACCTTGCTTACATCTGCAACCCAAGCCGCTGCGGACACCGGCCATTCCCTCGCGGCTGCCGCGAAGCGCGTCTTCGACGCCCGTTGCGTGGCCTGTCATGCCTGCTACAACGCGCCGTGCCAGCTGGACCTGTCGTCTTTCGAGGGCATCGCGCGCGGCGCCACCGGGAAACGTGTGTACAAGGGCTCACGACTGAAGCCCGCGGACCCGACGCGGCTGTCGATAGACGCGCACGGCGAACCCGAGTGGCGCCGGCGCGGCTTCTTCCCGGTGCTGGCCCCGCTGTCCGGCGATTCACCGGCGGACTCGACTCTCGGGCGGATGCTGACGCTCAAACGCGCCAGGCCTGAGCGGCGCGTTGGCGAAAACCACGATTGGATGTGTCCCTCCGGCAGCATGGAGATGGCTGCCTACACCGCACTCGGTCACGACGGCATGCCGCACGGCTTTCCCGGACTCGACGACGCCTCGCACGCGACCTTGATGGACTGGCTCTCCGCGGGAGCGCGCCTGCCGCCGGATCCCGTGCCGCCGGTGACGCCCGAGCTGCGCCGGCAGCTCGCGCGCTGGGAGCGTTTCTTGAACGAACCCGACCCGCGGCATCGTCTGGTTGCGCGCTACCTGTACGAACACCTGTTTCTCGCTCACGTCTTCGTCGAGGCAGCACCCGGCGCATTCCACCGCTTGGTCAGATCCGCCACCGCCGCCCCGGACCCCGTCGAGGAAATCGCTACCGTCCGCCCTTATGACGATCCCGGCGATGCACCCTTCCGCTACCGGTTCGTCCCGGTCAAACGCACGCTCGTGCACAAGACGCACATCACGTTCGAACTGAGCACTGCGCGGCTCGAGCGCTATCGGCGCTGGTTTCTCGAACCCGAGTGGTCGATCGGCGAGGCGAACCTGCCCGGATACGACGCTGCAACGTCCGCGAATCCGTTCAAGACCTTCGCCGCGCTCCCGACGAGCGCCCGTTATCGATTCTTCCTGGACAACGCCCGCTACTTCGTCATGGCGTTCATCCGCGGGCCGGTGTGCGAAGGGCAGATGGCGGTGAACGTCATCAACGATCATTTCCAGGTGCTGTTCCTGGACCCTTCCGCCGATCTGTCGGTAAGGGATCCGGCC
>JAHELT010000086.1 GCA_024644045.1 Chromatiales bacterium
AAAGCAGCAGCGCAACGCCACTGATACGGTGAAACAGGTACAGATACCCCTCGATTCCGTGCCGATGACCGGTCAGCCATCGCACTATGCCGAGCCGTGGTTTAGCTGAGGGGCTGTCGTTCACGGTTCGCCTTCAATACGTGCGTTCCACCGGCTGCCAGTGACTGACGGTAACCGGCTTGTAGTCGATACTGGGGCCTTCCGGCGTGTGGATGGCCAGTGTGTGCTTGAGCCAGCCCTCATCATCGCGCTCGGGAAAATCCGTTCGCGCATGCGCGCCTCTGGACTCCTCTCGCTCAAGTGCGGAGCGGATCGCCACCGCGGCGAGTGTGAGCTGGTTGTCCAGCTCGAGCACATTGACGAGATTCGCATTGTAGACGCGACCCTTGTCCGATACGCTCACCTGCCCGAAGCGTTGGCGCAGCTCATCGACGCCCTGCATGGCGCGCAGCAGCCCCTCTCTCGACCGGTACACACCCATGTGCTCATCCATCAGGAAGCGCAACGTGTGGGCTATTTCATAAGGGTTCTCGGTGCCGCGGGTTTCCAGGAGATCTGTGAAGACGCGCTGTTCCTCTCGCGCCACCAGCTCGTCTGACAGGTGCTCAAGCGGGGCGCCCGCATTCAGAAAGTTCACGATCTCCGAACCGCAGATCCCACCCCACACCAGGCACTCAGCGGTCGAGTTCGTGCCGAGCCGATTGGCGCCGTGCAGCGAGACACAAGCGACCTCACCGGCAGCCCACACACCGCTCACTTTGGTGGCGCCGTTGAGATCCGTTTCGATGCCACCCATGGAGTAGTGCGCGACCGGTCTCACGGGGATCGGCGCCTTGACGGGATCGATATCAACGAATTTCATGCTGAGCTCGCGGATCAGAGGCAGTCTCTCATGAATTCGTTCGGCACCAAGATGCGTCAGATCAAGGTTGAGGTAGGGGAGCCCGTTGTCACTGGGAAACGCCCGTCCCGCTTCGATCTCCCGGGTCATGGCGCGGGAAATGATGTCGCGGGGCGCCAGCTCCATCTTCCCGGGGGCGTAGCGTTCCATGAAGCGCTCGCCCTCGGCATTGCGCAGATAACCGCCCTCCCCGCGACAGCCCTCGGTAATCAGGATTCCCGAGGGCTCCAGCCCGGTTGGATGGAACTGGATGAATTCCATGTCCTCGAGCGCGAGGCCGATGCGGTAGGCCATCGCGAGCCCGTCGCCGCTGACCGAGCGTGAGTAAGTCGTAAACCCGTACAGCGTGCCCGCGCCTCCCGTGGCAATCAGCAATGCCTTGGCGCGCAGGGCGAGAAACTGACCGCTCGGCATATCGATCGCCGTGATGCCGCGAAAGCTTCCGTCAGCCACTAGAATGGCGGTGACGAACACTTCATCATAGCGGGTGAAGTTGCGATACTTCTGCAGGGTGTCGTAGAGACACTGCATCTCGTAGAACCCGGTCCGGTCTGCCGCCATCGTCGCGCGGGGGAAGCTGTGTCCGCCGAAATCCCGCTGCAGGATCCTGCCGTCATCCCGCCGCGACCAGGGCACCCCCCAATGCTCGAGCTGCAGAATCTCCGCCGGGGATCGCTCCACGAAGCGGTACACGACATCCTGATCAGCAAGGAAATCCGAGCCCTTGACGGTGTCCCAGGCGTGCAGATCCAGGTTATCGCCCTCGTCCTGGCGCAGCACCGCAGCCGTGCCGCCTTCAGCGCATACGGAGTGCGCGCGCATGAGCTGCACTTTGGACACGAGACCGATGTCGACGCGATCACCCAGGCTGCGTGCGACCTCCAGCGCCGCGCGCAATCCGGCCAGGCCCGTGCCCAGAATCAGAACATCATGTGTCCTGCACTCGGCCAACAGATCAGTCTGGCGCGGGGGCGAGGCAATCGGCGCTCACTTCATAGTGAGAGCCGTCTTTGGCTACCAGAACAACCACCCAGTTCTCCTCATCCGGGATGTAGGAGCGCTCGTGCCCCGGCAGCTCCCGCTCGTCGTCCACCTGTATACCCCAGGTGCGTACCAGCCGTATGCCCGCCACCGGGATCTTGTGAGCGTCGAACTCGGCGACGAACTCCGCTGAAAAACTGTGCTTTGCCCATACCGCGAAACGGCGTTGCTCGATCTCAGACACCGCCTTGGGGGGTTGTAGCGTATGCTTGATTATCCGGCTCATGGATGCCCGTTACTCCTGAGAAGCCAGGCAATCTAGCATCAGATCACTGGTATCCTTATTGACACCGATCAATCCGAACGGACAGTGCTGCGATAATCGATCAATAATGCAGACATCAGTCAAGTGATGGCTGCTTGTGCACCGCTGGGAAAGATTGCGGCACAACTTCGGCATGTGTCCTCGCGCCTCATGGGCTACTCTATCCTCATGCACTCGTGCGCGACAGCTTTCGCTCTGACAACTCAGTCACACACGTGGCTGCGGTCGACATGGCGTTCGCACAGGAACATCATATGACGCCGACGCAGGCACAGGCCGGTGACCGACGTGGCCGTGCGGCACGGTCAGCAACGGTTGTCCTCATCTTGAGTTTCGCGTGTGCCTCGACAGGCTGCAGTTTTGACCGTTACTACGCCGAGACCGAGCGCGCCCTGGATACGTCGAGCTATTTTCACGCACTTGACCATATCGCCGTTTACTACCCAAGCGGTATCTCGTTGAATTTTCCGGGTTACATCATCGGCTTCGAGGAGACGGAAAGACGCAGAGTCTCCAACGCAAAAGACGACGTGCTTTTCGACAACTCTGTCAGGGATGCCGGATACACTGTACACAGGCTTCTCAAGACCTTGAGATTTCATCTGCCCATTGTTTCGCATGTGCTGCGCTATGAGGGCAATCCGTTTGGCGAGGGCAACTGTGCACTCTACAACCTCTATCACAATGACGGCAGGGGAATAATAGACTATTGCGACGGCGGGCCGCAGCCAGCGCGTCCCGGCAGGGAGGTCTACGAATCCGCCTTTGTGCGCAGTTGGGATGCCATCGACCTGTTCAAGGCACGTATCAACGATGACGTCAACAGCGGCGAGTACACGCATCTGGTGGTGGGCATCATGGGCCTGGACACAGCCCAGGAGGAGGCGATCAGAAACTACAACTCGATCGTCTGGTCGATCAGGAGAAACGGCAAAGACACTTTTAAACCGCTCTTTGTCGGCGTCACCTGGCCCAGCTTCTTCGCAAACCGATGGCTCGACCCGTTATGGGAGGCATTCGCGTACACGCCGATAGCGGATCGCGCAGACATTCTCGGGCTATCCTGGTTGGCGATCGTGCTCAATGACGTGATTCTTCCGGTTTCGAGCAAGATCAGAGTCACGGTTATTGCCCACAGCTTCGGCGCGCGTGCGGCATCAATGAGCCTGTGCGTCGGCTCGGGCATACGACGTGGCGAAAACCAGACAGTGGCTGAAACCAGCGACGGAAAAGTGGATGACTTCATTGGCCTGTCGTCCGCCTTTTCGCTGCAGCGGTTCAACGCAGAAGAGCGGTTTTTTTACGAGAATGTCTTTTACGCGGATTACTGCCCGAAGATAAGGCGGTTTGTATTCACCGCATCAAGACATGACGGCGCGTACGAGCCAGTGATCTGGAGCGACATGGTGGGCGATCATCAGTACCGGGAGCGTTTCTGCCGCCGCTCACATCCGGTTTCCGTCAGCTGTGTCTTGTCGAGCAACGATGGACACATACAGGGATACGACCCGGCAGCAGAAATAACCTATGTAGACACCTCCGCATTGATGCGCTACAACGTGCCGGGGACCGAGGGCAAGGCCCACTCCGACATTTACCGTCCCGAGATTGGCAGGCTGATATGGACTGTCATCAACGGGCCGGAGGAATGAGAGCGACCGGCGCATGTCGCAGGCGCGAGCATCACGCGTTCGTGTGTGGCCTGCTTGCCATCCTTCTCGCCACGTTGACGCTGATCCCGATGCAGGCTCGGGCGGATCTTTTCGTCGGTGCGAAGGCGGGCTCGATGCTGGTGGACATACCCACGGCTGACGACCCCACCAACCTCGCCGTGGCCCTGTGCGTCGATCTGGATGTGATGCGCCTGGACCTCGGCGTCACCGCCGAGTCGACGCGTACGCTGCGAGAGGGCCAAACGCGCAACGGCGGCGACATCGAAGTCGCAACTGATGCCCTGTACCTGACGATCAAATCCCCAGGCACCATCTTCGTGAAGTTTCGCGCCGGGTTCATCGACGAGCGGCTGACGGCTGGCAACCGAACGGATCGAGAACGCGGTACCTCTCTGGGGAGTGGATTGGGTGCCCACGTCGGCAAGGTGCGGATCGAGCTCGAGTACACGATCGGCGAGGATATCGAGTACCTGAGCCTCGGTGTGCAGGTCCTGGCCTCCCGGTTTTGACGACTGGCACATCGATCAACGCGTGCTCACCTGCCGCACCGCGATCAAGGCCGCGCATCGGGCGCCCCGAGGCGCCCCGGCTGTGACGCTGGCCCCTTGGTTGACCGCCAGCTCGCCCCGGATTTCCCTGCCCGCGCCGCGGTGAGCTGGACTTCAATCAAGACGGTTGCGTTGCGCAACGGCTGCGCAACGGACGTGCGCTACGAGCCGGACATCCAGTAGGGCATTCGCCGCGTCCGCGAACGCAGGCGCTCACGGAGGCGTGGGTGCCTGTGCCGCCTCGCGCTCCAGGCGCGCCCAGATCGCCTCGATCCAGCCCTTGATGGTGAGCGCCTCCAGCCAGCGGTCGGAAAGCTCCCAGCCATTGCGGTCGGTGATCGCGTAAGGCGGGGGGCCCAGCTCGACCAGGAAGTTCAGCGTTGCATCAGGCCCGTGGGCGGCACGCCACAGGCCTATGCCCTCTTCCCACCACTGGCGGAACCTGCTCACCCAGTCCTGCTGGCGCGGAAACTCGATCTGCACCTGGATCTGCTCGCGGCTTGCAACTCGGCCCTGAAACGCCACCGCACGCTCGAGCACCTGCCGGATCCAGGCTTCGTCGCGCGCGGGAATCGGCCAGCTGAACTCCCGGGCGACGACGTAGTGAGACAGGTCGGCGCACAACGGCATTTCCGGCACCGCCTGCATGAGCTGCAGGGTGTACAGCAGGTCGGTGGTGATGCAATCGCGATGGGTCTCGATGACGACCGGCATCCCGGCCACAGCGCCCATCTCGAGCCAGCGGCGCACGATATCGGCGCCCTCGGCGACGGTCATCGGGTAGAGCTGGCCGATCACGTTCAGGTGCCGGGCGCCGAGCTCGAGCGCCATGTCGATGTCGGCGCGGAACCCGTCGATTGACTTCGGAAAGGCACAGCAGGTGCACGCGAGCCCGGCTTCGCGCAGCAGTGTGCCCGCCGCGCGCGACACGTCGGGGGTGAAACTGTACAGATCCATGCCGGCATAACCGGCCTCGGCGACCATCTGCACTTTTTCCTCGAGCGACCATTCCAGGCCGTCGGGCCGGCGGCGCTCGAGCGCCCAGATCGATTGAAACACTTCGAGTCTCTGCATGCGCGCCCGTCCCGGCATGGCTGTTGCAACCTCGAACGCATCATACGAGCTATAGTGACAAAGGGGCGATCAATGCGGTGGAAAAAGCCCGTCGATACAACCTATGCCGTTCAACCACTGACGATACGGCGACAGGCCGTGCGGTGCGGGGTGTTAAACGGCGTTGCAGTCCCCGGCGCTCGCGTCGAGTTTCTATACACAATCAAGACGTTGGCGTTGCGCAGCCTGGCCCCGCTGTACCCACCGCACCTCGAGCGATTACCGCTCGTGTTGGTCAAGAGGGATTTGTTTTGAGATTGAGAGGGGTGAACGAACCATGCGCAAAACCATCAAGCGGACGCTAGCGTTCGCGATACTGCTGTTGTTCCCGCTGGCGCACGCCGCGGTTGAGATAGAGCACAAGCCGGCAGACCGACTGGCGGCCGGCGAACGCATCGCGCTGAATGCCGAGATAACCGATACCGAAACCGGTATCGACCTCGTGCGCGCGTACTTCAAAGCCGTCGGCGAGGAAGAGTTCCTGTACGCGGAAATGCCGGCCGCGGACAACAACGAAGAGAACGTTTATCAGGCAACCCTGCCGGCACCCGCACAGAATACCGAAGCGGTCGAGTACTTCCTTCTGGTCCGCACTGGCGCGGGCGAAGTCGTCAAATCACAGAACTTCACGATCGACGTCGGCGCGGACGGCGAAGCGGCTGCGGCCATGGCGGCACTGCCACCGCGCGACGTGGTGCTCGAGCCCTCCGAGTTCGCCGAGGTCGACGGTTTTCACGGGAAGCTGCGGCGCCTCACCGGCGAGGTCGAGATCGTCGACACCGACGGTGAAACGCGCTCACCCGCCGAGACCGGGTTCGTGGTGCGCGAATCGGAAACCCTGCGTACCGGCGCGGACGGCCTGGCGGTGGTCGATTTCGACCAGGACCCGATCACCGTCCTGGACCACGACAGCCGGGTCAATGTGCGCACACCTACCTGGTTCTCGCACCTTGCCGGCAAGGCGTACTTCGCCTTCAAGCGGTTGCTGGGCGTCGGGCAGCGTGATCGCGTGGTGGCCAACACGGTGGCACTGATCGGCATTCGCGGGACCACCTTCATCTCCTATGAGGCGCAGTCCAAGGGCGTGGCCCTGAAAGAAGGTACGCTCGGGCTCAGCCCGCCCGATGAGGCCGCCCTCGAGGTGACCCGCGACGGCGCCACCGAGAGCACGCGGGACTACATTCTGCAGCCCGACCGGGTCGCTTTCTTCGACGGGACGCAGGTCACCGAGACCCCGTTCACGGATGCGGTGCGCGCCGACTTCACGCGCTTCGAGGCATTCGCCGCGGGTCTGCTCGGCGCGGTGCTGGTGGCCGAGCAATCACGCGTCGAAGTGCACAGTGAATCGGCCCGGTTCAACCTCGGCGCGGGCGTGGGCGGTTTCGACGACTTCATAACGCTGAAGGGCTCCTCCGGCAGTGCGCTTGGCATGAGCGCGGCCTCGACCACCGTGGTTGCCGCAACCGGTGTCGCCACGACCACGATCGTCGGCGCGATTGCCGGCGGTCTTGCGGTTGCCGCAGTCGCCGGAGACAGCGGCGGTGGCAGTTCCGGCAGCAGCACGCCCGCGCCCGGCGAGCCCCCGCCAGGCTCGCTTCAGTGTAACGATCAGGCCCTGGCCGGCGGCGATCAGCCGGAAAGCCTGTCCGTGGACGCCGGTCAGCCCTCGGGCACGGTGGACTTCAGCTGGAGCATGGCCAGCATCATGGATCGCATGGTGGTGAGCTACGAAGGGCAGACGCTGTTCGATACGGGCTGCGTAAGCGGCACCGGGCTGCAGCCGGTCACATACTCGGGCAACTCGAACACCCTGGTGGTGGACGTCATACCCAACTGTGACGGGATGTCCTCGGGCACTTTCTGGAGTTTCACCGTCGCCTGCCCGCAACAACCATAAGTTCGTTCGTCCGCGGGAAAGTGCGGGAAGCCGCACGCTCCCGGCGGGCGGCCGCGCGAGCGGCGGGCCGCCCGTGTGTCGGCCGCGGTGGAAGGGTATCAGCGCATGGCCGCGTCGAAGCCATCCAGCCGCAGTCCGGTTGAACCAGGCGCAGATGCTGCAGATACGGGCCGTTCGCCCCGCCGGGCACTGATTCAGCACTCGGCCGGGCGGTCCACGCCCGGCCTGGCCCGGCCGGCGCGCAACAGGCAACCCTGAACGACTCGCCGCGGTCCTATACACTGAGGCCGACGCCGCAGCCGCGTCAGCCCTGGAACTGGATCATTGAGCGAAGCGCCACAATCAGTGCGTGCAGAGTCCCGCGCCGCCCGGGCCGGCCCCTCGCCAGTGATTGTCTACATGTCGGGCCGCCGCCGCGGAACCGTGGAACGACTGACCGGCCACACTGTGCCGATCGTGCGCGAGGGAGAGAGCGGGGTTCGCGTGGGCGGGGCCCCGGATGCCGCGAATGAGGTTCAGGTGCGCCTGCATCGCTCGGGCAACAGCTACGAGCTCGAAGCGATGCCGGAGCAGAGCGTCTGGGTCAACGCGGAGCCGGCGCGAAGCAGGCTGCTCGAATCCGGCGATGTGCTGGAGATCGGGCGCAACGGCCCGATGCTGCGCTATCGCATCTACGCCGACGGGATCGTGCCGGCGAGGTCGGTGAGCGAAGCGTTTACCGATTGTGTCGCCTGCGCGCGGTTTGACCGGCGGGATGCGATACGGCGCACCGGCAGGCTGCTGGGTGAGATGACCAGTGAGCTTCTGGTGCGCACCACGCTGTGGTTTCGGCTCACTGTGGTGGCGCTGCTCGCCGCGCTGATCGTCAGTACCATGTATCTGGTGCTGGAGAATCGCCGGCTGGCGGAGCGCGTCGCGCGCAGCGAGGTGCAGATGGCCGGCATCTCGCGGATTCTGCAGCAAGCGCAGAGCGAGGCCATCACGCGCGAGGAGCTCCTGGCGCTGCGCGAGACGCTGGAAGGCGGCCTGTCGACCGCCGTGGAGCGTGTGGGGGCCCTGGAAGCGCGCTTTGGCGCCAGCGCGAGAGTGATCTCCGCGGCTTCCCGATCGGTAGTTTTCCTGCAGGGCGCCTACGGGTTCGTCGACGGCGATACCGGGCAACCGCTGCGCTACGTGGCGGTGGCGCCCGACGGCACGCCCTTCCGCACGCCGCAGGGGGGGCCGGCCGTGACCCTGGAAGGCGAGGGTCCGGTGGTGGAAGTGCAGTTCACCGGCACCGCGTTCGTGGCCGGCACCGGGGGCCTGCTCCTCACCAACCGCCACGTCGCGATGCCCTGGGAGCAGGACGAATCGGAAACGCTGGCGGAGATGGGCCTTCGCCCGGTGATCGAGCGCTTCATCGGCTACCTGCCGGGGATCTCAGAGAGCTTCGAGGTCACCCTGGTGAGTGCCAGCGACGACTACGATCTCGCGGTACTGCGTTGCTCCGAGCTGACCCGGGACGTCGCACGCCTGCCGCTCAGTGCCGAGGTGCCGCGGGCCGGCGACGAGGTCATCGTGCTGGGCTACCCGACGGGCATACGCGCGATGCTGGCGCGAACCGACGAAAAGCTGCTCGATGCGCTGCGTGAGCAGGAGGACCTCGACTTCTGGAAGGTAGTGGCGCACCTGGCCGAAGCCGGTCACATCAGTCCGATTGCAACGCGCGGGATCGTCGGCCAGGTTACGCCGGCCGCCGTCGTCTACGACGCCGAGACCACTCACGGCGGCAGCGGCGGCCCGGTGATCAACCTCGACGGCGAGGTGATCGCGGTCAATGCGGCGATTCTGCCGGAGTTCGGTGGCTCCAACATCGGCGTGCCGGTGACGCGCACGCTCAAGCTGCTGGAATCGGCCAGGGAAAACTGATCCGGGGGAATTGATCCAGGGATACCGCTCGCAGCACCCGCATAGACCGTCACGCCGGCGTGCACGAGCCTGCGGCAAGCGGTCTTCAGCGGTGACCGCCGGGCCGCGCCCGTCCGCTACAGTGCGCTGGAGGGCGGCGTGCCGATATCGAGCTTCAGGAAATCCATTTTCCGCCACAGCATCAGCTTGAGCTGGCCGTGCGGTATCCCGAGGGTCCAGGCGCGTTTCTTCATGTTTATCGCGGTCACCATCAGCAGGTCCAGCTCGTCACCGGTCAGCCGCCCCCGGTCGGCCTTGATCATCAGCTGCGCGTAGCGGTCGATCTCGTGTTTCAGCTTTTCCCTGCCCTCGGCCTGAAACGCCTGCTCGGCAGCGCGTGATTCCGCGGTTTCGCCCTCATGCGGCGTGCTCACGCGGGAACTCCGGACCCGGCCCGGCGCAGGCGATGAACCGCTGCGTGGCGGGGAGTTTGACTGAGATCGTTCATGGCGGACCCCTCGGTGCGACGGTGACACTCGACCGGCTCGCGGCACGGTGCTCTATCAGGGTCTGAGAGGGCGGGTGTCACGATAGCCCGTGCTTTTTTTCTGGAGGGCTTGAAAAGAGTGTACGCCGAATGCGAAGTGACTGCGAATTCGAACTCACGCACCGCCTGCAGTGCCTTTCGGTAAAGCGGGTGAAAGCCGCGGCCACTATCTTTACTCTGAGGATCGGCGTATCCTCCCAAGCCGCCGCGTTTGGGAGAGACACGCGGCTGCATTCGCGGAATACCCTTCCGGGTCCCTCGAACCGAGTAACCCACGTCTGGACCGGGTAAACCCGCCAGCCGCCCCGAGGCAGCATCCTCTGGACTACGATCAACTCGGCTCCTGGGTCGCGCTGCAAGTGCGCATGGCGTGGCCCGCAGGCGCCTGGAGATTTTGAAGAGTAATACCGCCCCGGGCAGCGTGCGATGCACGGGGCGAGTGTGCCGGCCGCTCGCGGTCGCACCGAACTGACTAACCGCGCACAGCAATTGAGGACACGACGATGACGATGGGAACTGTTAAATGGTTCAACGCGGACAAGGGATTCGGGTTTATTGCACCCGAAGACAAGGGCAAGGATGTCTTTATTCACATCTCTGCGCTCGAGCAGGCCGGCATCAAAGGGCTGGCCGAAGGCCAGAAGATCGAGTACGAACTCGGCACCGGGCGTGACGGCCGCGCGTCAGCGCAGAACATCCGACTCGTCGACTAAAACCTTATTTCACTGAGCGGACGGCGCCGCGGCGTTTTGCGGCGGCCGCTGTCTGTTCGCCGTTGCCGGGAGGCAGTGTACGATGGCGCGAAAGACGAATTACACGTTCAAGAAGAATTCCAGGGCCAAGGCCAAAGCGGCTAAACGGGAGGCTAAGCGCCAAGCCAAAATCGCTTCCAAAACCGAAGAACAGGCCGCCGACCCCTCAGTTGACAGTGACGGGGGCGAAGACGAGAACGTCGCCGGCGGCGGCCAGGAAGACGCTCAACCCTGACAGACCGGGGCGACGCCGCTACCCGGAGACCGTCTGCACACCCTGTCCCGGCAGTGAAGATTCTCATTCTGATCCGGGCTTACATCTCGTCCTGGACCTGACCGTAGGCCAGCACCGCAAAAAGGCAGGTGCCGCCGATGATGTTTCCAACGAACGTAGGCAGGATCAGCCCGAAAACACCGTCGACCACGCCGAGCTCGCCGCTGATCTGCAGCAGAAACACCTCCGCTGAGCCCGCAACCACATGGGTGAAGTCGCCGAGGGCGATCAGATAGGTGAAAGCGACGATGACCCAGAACTCGGAGCCTTCGGAGCTTGGCAGCATCCACACGATGGACGCGATGAAAAAGCCCGCCGGTATTCCGTAAATCAACGCCTCGAGCGGTGAGTTCTCCGCGAAGTGGTGCGACACTTCGAGCAGTGCGGGCATGTGCTCGGGATGCACCGTACCCGCGTAAACAGTGACTACTGCCGTGACCAGCGTGCCGACCACATTGGCGAGAAACACCACCAGCCAGAGCCGCGCGACGGTCCAGAGCCGTTCGAGGCTGAATCCGGCGAGCAGCGGCAATACCACGGTAATCGTATTTTCGGTGAACAGCTGCAGCCGGCCCATAATCACCAGCACGAACCCGAGGCAGTAGCCGAAGTTCTCGAGTATCGGACGGTAGGGCGTGTCCGGAAGGTAATGGTGGAGCAGGCCTTCGGCCAGCACGGACGCGGTGATTCCCAGACCGGCTGCAATTCCCGACCACCACAAAGAGGCCAGCGGACGCTCCATTTCCTCTTCGCCCTCGCGGCGGACGATCTCGTAGACCACGGTCGGGCGCAGTCTCACTCGCTCTTGCGCAGCCTTCTGGTCCTTCTGGGAAAGTTTATTCCGCCCCTTCGCCATCAATCACACCTCGCGACTGAGAACACGCTCATCGCTCGTGCAGGCTCGAGCTGAGATAAGCGGGAGGATCTCCGCAATACGTTGCAGCGCTGTCGACATCGGGAATCGCATCCCGGATGACGCGACGCCGCCGCGGCGTTCGAGGGCGTGGCTCGAGCAATGCGCTCGAGCTTTGAGTCCCGTGCGCCGGCTCGGAGCCTACTCGAGGTTCTGAATCTGCTCGCGCATCTGCTCGATCAGCACCTTGAGATCGATCGCGGTCTGCGTGGTTTGCGCATCGGCCGACTTGGAGCCGAGCGTATTGCTCTCCCGGTTGAACTCCTGCATCAGGAAATCGAGCCGACGCCCGACGGGCTCGTCCAGTTCCAGGATCCGGCGCATCTCACCGAGGTGCGTCTGCAGTCGATCCAGCTCCTCCTCGACATCCATTTTCTGCGCCACGATCACCATCTCCTGCTCGAGACGGCCGGGGTCGGCCTCACCGTCGATGTCGGCGAGCCGGGTCAGCAGTTTTTCCTTCCAGCGTTCGAACGCGTGCGGCGCGTGCTCGCGCTGTTTTGCGAGCAGCGTCTCGACGCCGTCGCAGCGCGTCACCAGCATCAGCTTTATCTGCTCGCCTTCGCGTTCGCGCGATGCAACGAAATCGTCGAACACGTCCTCCAGCGTCTGCAGCGCCGCCTGCTGCAGCGGCTGCACGTCCTGCTCCGGCTCGCTCACCACGCCCGGCCAGCGCAGCACCTCGATCGGACTCAGACGCGCCGCATTCATCATGAAGCTCTCGAGCTGGTGGCACGCTTTGATGACCGATTCCGCAAGCGTCTCGTTGACGCGCAGCTCGCCCGCCACGCGCGTCTCGGATCTGATTCGCAGCGTGCATTCCACCTTGCCGCGGCGTACACGCCGGGCTACGCGTTCGCGCACCTGGGTTTCCAGCATGCGCAGCTCCTCCGGAAGCCGCACCGACGTCTCCAGATAACGGTGATTGACCGAGCGTACCTCCCAGCTGAGGGTCCCCCAGTCCAACGTCGCCTCACGCCTTCCGAACGCGGTCATGCTGCGCAGCATAAGTCGGCTCCCCGCATACGCGCCGAAAAGACGCGATTATGGCCGCTGTGCCGGGGCGCCGCCATCGGCACGGGTGATTTTTTTCACGGCCACGCGGCGGCGTGCGTATAATCGCCGCTCCCCTGAACACGGAATCAATGTGATGCGACCGAGTGGCCGTGCGCCCGACGAGCTTCGTCCCGTACGTTTTACGCGCCGTTACACGCGCCACGCCGAGGGCTCGGTGCTGGTCGAGTTCGGCGACACGATCGTGCTGTGCAACGCCAGCGTCGAGGAACGCGTGCCGCCGTTTCTCAAGGGTCAGGGGAAAGGCTGGGTTACCGCCGAGTACGGCATGCTGCCGCGATCGACCGGTAGCCGCATGCGCCGCGAGGCGTCCTCCGGGCGGCAGGGCGGACGCACGCTGGAGATTCAGCGCCTGATCGGACGCTCGCTGCGCGCGGTGGTCGATCTGGAGGCGCTGGGGGAGCGCAGCATTATCCTCGACTGCGACGTGCTGCAGGCCGATGGCGGCACACGCACAGCCTCCATCTCCGGGGCCTATGTGGCACTCGTGGACGCCGTGAAAAGCATGGGGAAGAAGCAAAGCCTGGCACGCGATCCCGTGCACGGCGCCGTTGCCGCCGTCTCCGTCGGACTGTACGAGGGGCAGGCCGTGCTGGATCTCGACTACGCGGAGGACTCCTCCGCCGAGACCGACATGAACGTGGTGATGAACGACGCGGGCGCCTACGTCGAGCTGCAGGGGACCGCTGAGGGTCACGCGTTCCGCGCTGCCGAGCTGGAGCAGATGCTGGCGCTCGGCCGCAAAGGGATCGAGGAGATCATCTCGCTGCAGCGCGCCGTGCTGGCGGAATGAGCGACGACGCGCCGCGCAGACAGCTGGTCCTCGCGACCAACAACCCCGGCAAAGTGCGCGAGCTGTCCGAGCTGCTGGCCGGCGCCGGTCTCGGCGTACGCGGACAGACCGAGCTCGGCGTGCCCGAAGTTGCCGAAACGGGCACGACGTTTGTCGAGAACGCCATCATCAAAGCGCGCAACGCCGCCCGCCACGCGCAGCTGCCCGCGATTGCCGACGATTCGGGAATCGAGGTGGACGCGCTGCTCGGCGAGCCCGGCGTCTACTCGGCCCGTTTCGCCGGTCCCGAGGCCACCGATGCGCAGAACAACGCCAAGCTGGTGGCGATGCTTCGCGAAGTCCCCCCGGTGCAACGCACGGCCCGCTACCGGGCGGTCATCGTGTTCATGCGCCATGCGCGGGACCCGGCACCGGTGATTGCCGAAGGCACCTGGGAAGGAATGATCCAACTCGAGCCGGAAGGCGAAAACGGCTTCGGCTACGATCCGCATTTCTATCTGCCGGCCCTCGGCTGCACCAGCGCCGAGCTCGACCCGGCCGTTAAGAATGCGCTGAGCCATCGCGGGCAGGCCCTGCGTTCGCTGATCGAGAAGCTGCGGGAAAGCGGCTGAGACGGTGCGCGCAGGCTCACGCGCCGGCGGGACGGTAGATCAGGATCTGAATCTCGCTCGGGGCGCCGTCGTTGCAGGGATTGTTGACCTGCGGGCAGTTCGACACCACCGCCAGCACCCGCTGCTCCGCGCGCAGCTCGACGTAGTCCCCGGCCACCGAATGCCCCCGGGCGAACACCCCGGGCACCAGCGCTCCGTCCCCCGCCACCGGCACCTCACAGAAAAAATTGATGTTCGGCACGATGTCGCGCCGGCCGAGCCCGTTGGCCTCGAGCGCGGCAAGAAAGTTCTCCCGGCAACCGGGCGTGTCCCGCACACCGTAAAGCAGCTCGTTGCTGGGCGCGGAACAGCAGCCGCCGATGGTATCGTGGCCGCCGCACGTGTCCTCGACCACGGTCATCAGCGGCCGGGCAACGTCGGAGTACAGGACGCTGCCCTGGTTGAGGAGGATCGATCCGGCTGCTTTCATCGTATTGGGCGCGTGATAGCGCTCCTCCGGCGCGTCGGCGTTGTAGCAGAGAAAGTCGACGCCCTGGCGCCCGTGCAGATCGACGATGCGCAGGCAACAGCCGCGCTCGACCCGTCCCCACCAGGGCGTGCCCGGTGCCACGGGCTCGTCCATCAGTACCTCACCTTCGATCGCCTGTACCATGCGTGCGTTTCTCCGACGGAACGGGTTCGCAAACGCGTGCGCGCGTCGCGAGTTGACGGCCGGACTGCCCGATCATAGTCTGATTCCCCCCGCCGGACGAGTTGTGCGCTCATGAAGCTCAAGGACATCAAAACCTACGTCACGGTGCCGCCCACGGGCATCGGCGGCTCCTTCTGGGTGATCGTCAAGATCACCACCGACGACGGCATCGAAGGCATCGGCGAGTGTTACGGCATCCCGGTGTCGGGCGATATCGCCTGCCGCATGGTGGAAGACACCTTCGCGCGGTTCGTCGCCGGGGAAGACCCGCACAACGTGGAGACGCTGTTCCGGCGGGTGTACTCCGCCGGTTTCACGCAGCGGCCGGACATTTCCATGATGGGTGTTTTCAGCGGCATCGAGATCGCCGTCTGGGACATCCTCGGAAAAGCGGCCGGACAGCCGGTGTACAACCTGCTGGGGGGGAAATTTCACGAACGCTTGCGCACCTACACCTATCTCTATCCGAAGAACGTGCGCCCGGACGGCCGCCCCGAGGCCGACGCCGAGGACGTCTACCACGACGGCGATGCGGCAGCGAAGGCCGCGCTGGAGTACGTGGAGATGGGGTTCACGGCGGTCAAGCAGGATCCCGCGGGGCCCTACGGCATGCAGGGCGGGCGCGAGCTTTCACTGCACGAGCTCGCCCGCAGCGAGTACAACGTGAAATGCATTCGCGAAGCGGTGGGCGACCGCGCGGACATCCTGTTCGGCACGCATGGCCAGATGACGACTTCCTCGGCAATCCGCCTGGCGGTGCGTCTCGAGCCGTACGATCCGCTGTGGTTCGAGGAGCCCTGCCCTCCGGACCAGATGGACGCGCTCGGCACCATCGCCGGCGCGACCTCGATCCCGATTGCGACCGGTGAGCGGCTGACCACCAAGATCGAGTTCCACAAGGCGCTGCAGGCGGGCGTGCCCATCCTGCAGCCCGACATCGGGCGCAGCGGCGGCATCTGGGAAACGAAAAAGATCGCGGTGCTGGCGGAACTCTACAACGCGCAGATTGCGCCGCACATCTACTGCGGTCCGATCGCGCACGCCGCAGCGGCACACGTGGCGCTCAGCTGCCCCAACTTCCTGATCCTGGAAACGATTCAGACGGATTTTCACGACGCCGTGGTGACCAGACCGCTGGTCTGGGAAGACGGCTACCTGCTCGCCCCGGAGGAACCCGGCCTGGGCATCGAACTCAACGAGCAGGCCTTGCTCGATAATCCTTATACCAGCGGCGGGCGCCTGCACCTCGAAATGTGCCAGACGCCGCTCAGCTCGGCAAACACGAGAATCATCACCGATATCGAATGAGGTTTTCCCTCGCGGCTCACGTGTAATTGTCTGCGAACGCCGCCGAAGGCGGCGTGTTGCGGATCACGTCGATCAGCACCCCGTTCGGGTCGTGGGTAATGAAATGGCGTTGCCCCCACGCTTCGTCCCTGAGCGTCAGATCCATCGGCAGGCCCGCTTCGGCAAGCCGCCGATACTCGCCGTCCACGTCGTCGACCTCGAAGTTCAACAGCAGACCCTGTGCCGGCTTGCCGTAACCCCGGGGAACGCTCGGGTGCGCGCAGTCGAGAATCGCCAGCTCGAACGGCGGTTCGGAAGCGAGCCGCAGACTGACGTAGAAGTCGGCCTCGAACGTGGGCTCGAAGTTGAAGTGCCGGCGATAGAAATCGGCGGTCTTCGCGACCTCGCGGGTGGCGATGACCGGGTAGAAGCTTTCCACTTTCATGCGCGCGCCTCCGAATGGCTATGCTTTCTGCTTGATTAACGTACATACATCACGTATGTTTGTCAACATGGCAAGAGCGAACAGCCGGGTCGAGCAGGGTGAGGAAACGGTGGCGCGGCTCATCGAGGTGGCCTTTTCGCTGTTCAGCGAGCACGGTTACCACGCAGTCGCAGCTGAGACGGTCGTCGAGCGCGCCGGGGTAACGCGTGGCGCGCTCTATCATCACTTCGACGGCAAGCAGGGGCTGTTCGAGGCCGTGTTCATCGAGTGCGAGAAGCGGATCGCCGCCCGCATCGAGCAGGCGGCCCGGCGCAAGCGCGAACCCGTCGCGCAGCTCATCGCCGGCTCGCTGGCGTTCCTGGAAGCCTGCGCCGACGCGGGGCTGCGCCGCGTCGTGATCGAGGACGGGCCCGCGGTGCTCGGCTGGCCGGCCTGGCGCAGGATCGACGCCGAGCACGGTTTTGCACTGCTGCGCGGTGCGATCCTGCGCCTCGAGGCGGACCGCCGGCTGCGCGGTTACTCTTCGGAAGCGCTGGCCTATCTGCTTTCCGGCGCGATGAACGAACTCGCCATGTGGGTCGCCGAATCGCCGCGCCCCCCTGCCGCGCTGGCGGCGGCAAAGAAGACCCTCAATGCGTTGCTGCGGCGCGCGATCGATTGAACGCCTCAGCCGACGCGCAGCGGTATCTCGGTAACCTCGCCGTTGCGGATGTTGAAGGCGCGCCCCAGCCAGTCATTGCCGCTGCGCGCCAGAATCAGGTAAGCGCTGCCCGGGTAGTACGCGTCCGCGACATCGGTCGCCGAGGGTTGCGCCTCGCCCAGCGGATGCGAGTGAAAAATCCCCAGCAGCTCCCAGGCGTTGTCCTCCAGCGTCGTGAAAGCCGCGAACAGCTCCTCAGGGGCGACGGAATAAGCTGTCGCGCTGTGCAGCGTATTGGTCAACGGGATAACGGAAACGCACCGGTCGCCGCGGCCGGCGAGGATTCCGCAGGCCTCTTCCGGCACGCAGGCGTCTGCGTGGCCGCACAGCGCGCGCCAGTGCGCCTCATCGAGCACCAGGCTGCCGGGGGGAGTTTCCCGTTCCATGAACCTGTCTGCGGGCCGCGGCGCCGTTTACGGCCCTGTGCGGTAATCTGCTATCTGGATGTCGTCCACTCCATAGTCGGCGAAGTTGTCGCCCAGGCGGCCGCTGATGAACTCGGTCCAGGCAAACGAGCGGTACCCGGCCGCACCTTCGTACAGCGCCGGCGCCGGCTCGATCAGCGCATCGTGCCGCGGCATCGAGAAGTACACGATGCTGTAGCGGTCACGCCCCGGCACCGGCAGCACCCGGTGCAGGGAAGCCCGGTAGTTGTCGTTGGTCAGCACCTGCAGCATGTCGCTCATGTTCACCACGATCGCATCGGGGTGCGGTGGAACGTCGATCCAGCCGGCGTCTCGCGAGCGGGTCTGCAGCCCGCCGACATCGTCCTGCAGCAGCAGGGTGATGACACCGGGGTCGGTGTGGTGATGCAGCGCCATGTCCCCGAGCTGCGCTGCGTCATGGCGTTCGGCCTGCGCAACGGGGTCCTTGACCGGGTAATGATTGAGGCGCACGAAAGCGGTGTGCTCCGCGCCAACCGCAACAGGCACCTCGGCCGGCGACAGACCGAGCGCCGTGTAGAGCGCGGCAAGGACCTGATTGGTGAGCGCCGCACAGCCCCTGGAGTGGGCGATCAGGTCATCGCGGAACCCCGGCAGGCCCTGCGGCCAGCGCGAGCGGCCGAACCCGGCGTTCGCGATGTCGTGAGCGTCGTCCGCGTAGTCGAAAACTTCCTTGCGATCACGCTTGCGCTTGGTCAGCTCACGGTCGAAGTAGCCGAGCGCGTTGTCTCGCGAGCGTCCCACGCCGCGCTTGCGTTCCCGCGGCAGGGCGAAGAACACGCGGGTCTGGCGCCACACCGCCTCGATCAGCGCGTGCATGCCGTGGCCGGTGAGCAGAAAGAAACCATGATCGCGGCAGGCCGTATCCAGTTCCCGCAGCGCATCGCGATCCGGCCGTGCGGGATCGAGCGCACCAAGGTCGATGACCGGGACCTTGCTCACGTCGCTGGCTCGCGCCTTGTCCCGCATCCCGCGGCACAGGCAGCAGGCCTTGCTACCCGCTCGCAGTTGTCGATTTGGTCTGTTGCCATGTGGCGAGCCTGTCGTGAGCTCTCTTGCCGGCTTCGACAGCGTATTGCGCAGACGTCTCGGTGCGTGCGGCCAGTTCGATGACATAGCCGTTCGGATCCCTGAAATAGATCGAATCGACAAAGCCGTGGTCGGCGATACCGCGCGTGTCGATACCGGCCGCCTTACCCTTTCCAAACATCGCCTCGAGCGTCTTGCGGTCGACTTCGAGCGCGATATGCAGATCGTAGTCGTGCTGGTCCTTGAACTCGAACGGGGTGTCCGGCACTTCGAAGAAAGCGAGGTAGGAACCGTCGCCGAGCCGATAGAAGCTGTGCAGCACGCTGGTCGTGCGACCGGTCTTGGATTCACTGATCTCGAAGGCGTCGGCCAGCGGAAGACCGAGAAAGTCCTCGTAAAAGCAGCGTGTTTCCTCGGAGTCGCGGCAGCGGTAGGCGTTGTGATGCAGCCCCTTGATCATGCTGGCAGTCCTCTTGATACGGTCGGTTCTGACCGGCGTCCACAGCAGGCATTATAGTGCTTCGCGCGGCAACACTATGCTGAAAGACCCGCCCGCGCCTGCACAAAGGCACGCACGCTCCGTTCTACGTCGGCCTCGGTGGTCGCGTGTGAGCAGACGCTGACACGAATCAC
>JAHELT010000087.1 GCA_024644045.1 Chromatiales bacterium
GCCAGACGCAGCACACGCGCGGTCAACGCGGGGTCGACCAGCAGCACTTCGCCGAGCTCACCGGCGGAGGAATCCGGGTCATTGAGCACCACCCGCGTGCGCAGGTAGATATCCGGCAGCGAGATCAGCTTTATGGAATCGGCAACCAGTGCTTCGTAACCGGACATACGTGCTCCTCGAGATTGTTCAACCAGGCGTCCGGTGTGGCGGCAGGACGGCGCGGATCTTTAAGCGCGGATCGCCGAGGAGCGCCCGAAGTGTTTGAAATCCGACACCCCGCGGCGCCGCAAACTGACGACTCAATCACACATTCGTCGGCGATTGGCGCCGGATTCGGGCAGTGGCACACATTCTGCTGCCGGCAACCCAGACGGAAACCGGGCTGGAGGAATGGCGGGAACGGAGCCACGAATTGCTTGATGAGACGCGCAAAGCGCCGCCCGCGGTGCGCCTGAAGCCTGGGACTGCCGACGATCACGATTGTCGGGAGCGCGCCGCGCTGCTCTATGGCAACGGCCACTATGCCAACCTGCTGGGGATTCTGCTGGCCGGCACCGCGGCGGCCGTGCTCTGGTCGCGCGTCGAACCGGGGCAACTGATCGTCTGGCTGAGCCTGTACGTCCTGGTGTTCGTGGGGCACGCCCTGCTCGTGCACAGTTTCCGGCGCGCCCCGGCGCCCGTGGCCAACCCGCGGCGCTGGCTGGACGCACTGACGTTGAGCGTCGCCTGCAGCGGCGCCTTGTGGGGTGCGCTGGGGTTCTTCCACCGCCTTCACTGGGGTGCCGCAGAACAGATCTTCCTGGCCGTGGTGCTCACCGGGCTCGCAGCGCTGGCGATCGCCACCTACGGCGCCTCGCTGCGAACCTACTGCGCGTTCGTGTTGCCCATGTTTCTGCCGAACGCCGCACGGCTGTTCCTCACGCAGGAGCACACGCAAATGGCAATGGGCGCCGGTATAGCGCTCTATTGCCTGCTGGTGTGCTACGCCGCGCGTGCCGCCGGCACTCACATCAACCGCATGTTCGTGATGCGCAGCCAGAGCGCCGGGGTGGCGCAGTCGCTGGCGGCGCTGCGGGCGCGGACCGAGCAGAACGAACTGGTACTCAAAGACCTCAGCGACAGCGAACGCAACTACCGGGAGCTGGTGGAAGGCTCGAGCCAGGGTATCCTCATTCATCGCGACTGGCGGCCGCTGTACGCCAACAAGGCCTTTGCGGACCTGCTGGGCTTCGGCTCGGTGCAGGAAGTGCTCGCAATCGACTCGCTGCAGCACCTGTTTTCCTCTTACGAGTTGGAGCGTGTGCACACGCACGAGCGTAGAGCGGTAGGCGATGATCTGCTGGTCAAGTACGAGGCCGAGGCGGTGCGCAAAGACGGGGCGAGAGTGATCCTGCAATGCGTGGTGCGCTCGGTGCTGTGGGGCGAGCACCCGGCGATACAGATTTCGCTGGTCGACATTTCCGATCTGGCACGCACGACCAAGGCGCTGCACGCGATCGAGGAAACCTACCGGCAGATTTTCTCGACCATCACCGATGCGGCGCTACTGTTCAATGCCGGGAGCAGGACGCTGGTCGACGCAAATCCGGCGGCCCTGTCACTCTACGGCTATGGCCTGGACGAGATGCTCGGCCTCAGCATACTCGACCTGACGGCCGACGCCGGCAAGCTGGCGCGCACCGTCGAGCGCACGCTGTCGCGGCAACCGTCAGGCACATTCTCCGATACCCACCGCCACAAGTCCGGGCATACGTTTCCGGTGGAAATCTCGATGTCCAGGATTATTCCGCTGCAGGACGGCGACACGCTCTGCGCCATCGTGCGCGACGTTACCGACAGGTGCCAGGCCGAGGACGCGGTGCGCGAGAGCGAAGAGCGGTTCCGCGTGTTCGCGGAAACGGCCGCGGATTTCTTCTGGGAGACCAACGCCGAGCTGCGTTACACCTATGTGTCGGAGCGCTATTCGGAGGCCGGCGAGCTCAGCCCCGAGCAGCTGCTGGGCGTGGTCCGCGATCCGCTGACCACCGGCAGTGTCGCCGAAACGCGCCGCTGGCAGATTCACCAGCAGAAGCTGGCCAACCACGAGTCGTTCCGCGACCTGGAAGTCAGCTGCGTGCGCCCCGAAGACGGCAGCGTCCTGATCCTGCGCAACAGCGCCACGCCGATGTTCGACGGCGAGGGCAGATTCAACGGTTACCGGGGCGTGGTGAGAAACGTCACCGAAGCCTACAACCTCTCGCGCCAGCTCAGCTATCAGGCCAGCCACGATGCCCTGACCGGCCTGGTCAACCGCAGCGAGTTCGAGCGGCGGCTGCAGGAGTCGCTGGAGCATCTGCGCGTGACGCCGTCGAGCCATGCGCTGTGCTACCTGGACCTGGACCAGTTCAAGCTGATCAACGATACCTGCGGCCATGCGGCCGGCGACGAGCTGCTGCGCCAGATGTCGGCGGTGCTGCTGTCCAAAGTCAGGCGCTCGGACACACTCGCCCGGCTGGGTGGCGACGAGTTCGCCATCCTCATGGAGAACTGCACTGTGCACAAGGCGGTCGAGGTCGCGGACAGCGTGCGGCATGCCATCGAGGAGTTTCAGTTCCTGTGGGACAACAAGATCTTCACCATCGGCGTGAGCATCGGCGTGGTTCCCATAGACAATGTGGGCGATCGGTTCGAGGATCTCCTGCGCGCCGCGGACAGCGCCTGCTACGCGGCCAAGGACAACGGGCGCAACCGGGTGCACGTCTATCACGCCGCCGACGAAGAACTGGCACGGCGCGAAGGTGAAATGCAGTGGGTCACGCGTATCAACCAGGCGCTGGAGGAGGACCTGTTCGAGCTTCGTTACCAGCGCATAGCGCCGACCGGAAACGGCGAGCCCGGCGCTCACTACGAGCTGTTGCTGCGCATGCGGGACGAGGAGGGGCAACCGATAGCGCCCGGCGCCTACCTGCCGGCGGCCGAACGCTACAACCTGGTGGGCCGCCTGGACCGGTGGGTGGTCGATACCGCGATCCGCTGGCTGGAGGAGCGCCCCGAGCACCTGGCTGACCTGCACCTGTGCTCGATCAACCTGTCGGGCCTGTCCCTGGGGAGCGACGAGTTTCTGTCGTTTCTGATCGACAAGCTCGGCAACACGCACGTGCCGGGCAGCAAGCTGTGTTTCGAGATCACCGAAACCGCCGCCATCCAGAACCTCGCCAGCGCCGCCCGGTTCATTCACACGCTGCGCAAACGCGGCTGCCGCTTCGCGCTGGACGACTTCGGCAGCGGGCTGTCCTCGTTCGCCTACCTGAAGAGCCTGCCGGTCGACTTCATCAAGATCGATGGGCTGTTCGTGCGCGATATCATGGTGGACCCGATCGACTATGCGATGGTCAAGTCGATCAACGACATCGGCAAGGTGATGGAGAAGAAGACGATTGCCGAGTTCGTAGAGAACGCCACCGTGGCCCGCAGGCTCGAGGCCATCGGCGTGGACTACCTGCAGGGGGACTACATCGGCGAGCCGCGCCCGTTGAGCGAGCTCTGCTGAGCACGAGGCGCGAGCGCGCCCCGCCCGATCCCAGCGGCGTGTCAGGCCCGGCACACTCTATATAATGCGCAGCTCGGACGGTTTGCGTCTGATACCGGAAAGCCGCGTATGCTCGATCAATTCAGTCTGGACGGACGCGTCGCGCTGGTGACGGGCGCCAGCGCCGGCATCGGCCGGGCGCTGGCGGGTGCGCTTGCCCTGGCGGGCGCCTCGGTGGTGCTGCTGGCGCGGCGCGCCCCGCAGCTCGAGCTGGCGGTCGCGGAGCTTCACGAAGCCGGGTGCCGCGCGGCGTTCCTGGAAGCCGATCTGAGCGACCTGCAAGCGCTGCCCGACGTGGCAGCCAGGACCGCCGAGGCGTTCGGCCCGGCGGACATTCTGGTCAACGCGGCGGGCGTCAACCTGCGCGAAGCACCCGACGAAATCACCGTCGGGAGCTGGAACGCCACGCTCGCACTGAACCTCTCGGTGCCGTTTTTTCTCGCGCGCGAGATGGTGCCCGCGATGCGCCGCAAACGCTGGGGCAAGATCGTCAATATCGCCTCGCTGCAGTCCCGCCGCGCGTTTCCCAACTGCATCGCCTACGGCGCCTCCAAGGGCGGCGTGGACCAGTTGACCCGGGCCATGGCCGAAGCCTGGTCCGGCGACGGCATTCTGTGCAATGCGCTCGCGCCGGGGTTCTTCCCGACCGAGCTCACCGCCCCGGTGTTCGGTGATGCGAAGCGCGCTGCGCAGATGGCCGCCCAGACCGCCATCGGCCGCAACGGCGCGCTGGAGGACCTGGCGGGCGCCGTCGTGTTTCTGGCCTCGCCAGCCTCCGACTACATCACCGGACAGACGCTGTACGTGGACGGCGGATTCACTGCCAAATAAACTGCCCGCCATTGCGGCGACCGCCGCAGTCACGCGCCGGGGAGACACCATGCAGGCACTCATCTACACCGATCCGAGGACGGTGGAAATCCGCGACACCGAGGAACCGGCGCAGCGCGACGGCGATGTGATCGTGGATATCGACGCGGTCGGCATCTGCGGCTCCGACATGCACGCCTATCTCGGCCACGACCCGCGGCGCGTGCCGCCGCTCATCCTGGGTCACGAAGTCGCCGGCACGGTCGCGACCGGGGACCGGCACGGGCAACGCGTGGTGCTGAACCCGCTGATCACCTGCGGGCGCTGCGATGCCTGCCTCGGCGGGCGTTCCAACCTGTGCCCCTCGCGCGAGCTGATCGGGATGAACAGACCCGGCGGTTTCGCCCAGCGCATCGCCATTCCCGAGCGCAATCTGATCGCCATCCCGCCAGACATGCTGGCCGCGCACGCGGCCCTCACCGAACCGGCGGCGACCGCGCTGCATGCGGTTCACCTGGCCGCCCGTGCCGCGCCGCGGCCGCTGGCCGACGGCCGGGCCCTGGTCATCGGCGGCGGCTCGGTGGGCCTGTTCGCCGCACTGTTCCTGCTCGATCAGGGTGTCGACCGGCTGGCGCTCGCCGAGACCAATCCGCTGCGCCGCCAGACCGCCGGTGAGGCGGGCGTACCACAGGTCATCGACCCCGTGCACGAGGACCCCGGCGAGGCTGCCTACGAGCTGGTGATCGACGCCGTGGGCGGCGAGAAGACCCGCGAGAGTGCGGTGCGGGCCGTCATGCCCGGCGGCACCATCATGCATATCGGCCTGCAGGACGAGCGCGGTGCGCTCGACGTGCGCAAGCTCACGCTGTCGGAGATCACCTTTATCGGCACCTACACGTACACGCCGGTCGATCTTCGCGCCACGGTGACCAAGCTCTACAACGGCTCGCTCGGCGACCTGAAGTGGGTGGAGCAGCGGCCGCTGACCCAGGGCGCAGCCGCCTTCGACGATCTGCTCCACGGGCGCTGCGCGGCGCCTAAAGTCCTGCTGACCCCGTGAGCCACCCGCCGACGGCGCACGTGCACCGCGAGTCACGCACCGGGGCCCGCATTGAAACACGCCATTGATGCGCTGCTCGAGCTGGCGGTGCGCGTGCTGCTGGCCGCGAACACCGGCGAGCGCAACGCGCGGTGCGTCGCCGCGGCGCTGCTCGCCGCCGAGGCCGACGGGATCGCTTCGCATGGCCTGGCGCGGTTGCCCTACTACGCCGACCAGGCGCTCAGCGGCAAGGTCGACGGCAACGCGACGCCCCGGCTGCAGAGCGCCGACGACGGCGCGGTCACGGTGGATGCCGGTTTCGGTTTCGCGTTTCCGGCGCTCGAGCTCGCGCGCGATGCCTTGCTGGTGCGTGCACCGCAGCATGGTATCGCCGCCTGCGCGGTGCGCCGATCCCATCACGCCGGCGTGCTGGCTCACGCCATCGAAGCCCTCGCCGATGCCGGCCTGGTGGCGCTCGCATTCAGCAATACGCCGGCGGCCATGGCGCCCTGGGGCGGCGCGCTTCCGGCCTTCGGCACCAACCCGCTGGCATTTGCCGCACCCTGCGAGGGCGCGGCCCCGCTGCTGGTTGATCTGTCGCTGAGTCAGGCGGCGCGGGGCAAGATCGTCGCCGCCGCACAGCGCGGCGAACGCATCCCCGAGGACTGGGCACTGGATGCGCAGGGGCGCCCGACCAGCGACCCGCGAGCCGCGCTCGACGGCTCGATGCAGCCGCTCGGCGGCAGCAAGGGGGCCGCGCTGGCGCTGGTGGTCGAGTTGCTGAGCGCCGCGTTGAGCGGCTCGAACTTCGCCTTTCAGGCGAGCTCGTTTTTCACCGCCTCAGGCGCCGCGCCGGGCACCGGGCAGCTGGTGCTGGCAATGGACCCGCGCAAGTTCGGCGACGGCGGATTCGCCGCGCACGCTGCAACGCTTTGCAGGTTCATCGAAGCGCAGGCCGGCACGCGGCTCCCCGGGCGCCGGCGTCTGGCGGCCCGCGAAGCGGCCCGCCGCGACGGCATCGAGGTTGCCGGGGAGTTGTTCGAGGCACTCCGCGAACGCGCCGGCTGAGCGGCGCCGCTGCGGGCTAGCCGGCTGACGGCCCCGCGTCGGCGACCTGTTCCGGCACCATCTCGCGGTACTCATCGAAGTTGGCCTGAAAGGCCTGCGCCAGCTCACGCGCCTTGTCGTCGTAAGCGCCCTGATCGCTCCAGGTCCCGCGGGCGTCCAGGATCTCCGCCGGCACGTGCGGGCAGGCCTGCGGCACCGACACGCGAAACACAGGGTGCTCGCGGTACTCCACATCGTCCAGCTCGCCGGCGAGCGCGGCGTTGAGCATAGCCCGCGTGTGATGAATATCCATGCGCTTGCCGACCCCGTAAGGCCCGCCCGACCAGCCGGTGTTGATCAGCCAGCAGCTGGTCTTGTGCTGGGCGATTTTCTCGCCCAGGAGCTTGGCGTAAACGCTGGGGTGCAGGGCCATGAACGGCGCGCCGAAGCAGGTGCTGAACGTGGTTTGCGGCTCCGTGATGCCGCGCTCGGTGCCCGCGACCTTGGCCGTGTACCCGGATATGAAATGGTACATCGCCTGATCGGGGCTGAGCCGGGCGATCGGTGGCAACACGCCGAATGCATCGCAGGTCAGCATCACCACGTTCCTGGGGTGGCCGGCGATGCTCGGGACGACCGCGTTGGGAATGTGCGTGATCGGGTAGGCGGCGCGCGTGTTCTCGGTCAACGATCCGTTGTCCAGATCAACCTCGCGCGACTGTGGATCCATGATCACGTTTTCCAGAATCGTGCCGTAGCGTCGGGTGCATTCGTAGATCAGCGGTTCCTGCTGACGCGACAGATTGATGACTTTGGCGTAGCAGCCGCCCTCGAAGTTGAAGATGCCGTTGGGTCCCCAGCCGTGCTCGTCATCGCCGATCAGGCCACGGGTAGGATCGGCCGACAGCGTCGTCTTGCCGGTCCCCGAGAGCCCGAAGAACACGGCGCTGTCGCCGCCGTCGCCCACGTTCGCGGACGCGTGCATGGACAGCAGCCCGCGCTGCGGCAGCAGATAGTTCATCAGGAAGAACACCGATTTCTTGATCTCGCCGGCGTAGCGGCTGCCGCCGATGATCACGGTGCGCTGCCCGAAATGGGGGATGATGAAGGTGCCCGAGTTGGTGCCGTCGCGCGCCGGGTCGGCTTCGAACGCCGGCGCGTGGATGATCAGAAACTCCGGCTCCGCGGCGCCGATGGTGCGCGCCTTGTCGTCCGGGCGGATGAACATGGTGCGTGCGAACAGCGCATGCCAGGCACTCTCGGTCACCACTCGCACGACGATCTCGTTATCGCTGTCGGCGCCGGCGATGCAGTCCTGGACGAACACCTCGCGCCCCCGCAGGTATTCGCAGAGCCGGGCCTTCAGCACGTCGAACTGGTTCTCGGGAAACGGCTTGTTGACCTTGCCCCACCAGATAGTGTCGGCGCTGGACGATTCTTCGACAGTGAACTTGTCATTCGGCGAACGCCCGGTGTGCGACCCGGTGATGGCTACCAGCGGCCCGTTCCTGGCGAGTTCCACCTCACCGCGGCGCAGCGCCGCCTCGTACAGCGCCTCGGTACGCAGGTTCCAGTGTATCTTCCCAAGCCCGCTCAGCCCTGCGGTGTCGAGTACTTGTTCCAGGGTTTGCGCCATGCGGCTCTCCATCCGATCTAAGGTGCCTGCCGCCGCGCGAGCCGGGCGGCAGGTCAGTATTGAAACGCGTCCCGCGGTACGGTTGCGTGCTGCCCGCTGAGGCTACAGCAAGTTCCGGGCCGGGGGCAACACAGCCGGATCGGGCGGCCTGATCGATCCCTCGGTCGAGGCCGGACTCTGCTAAAATGCGCGCATTCAGTTCCAACCCGAGGACAAGTGAATGCTGCAAAGCACCCCTCAAGAGCATTCGGCCCCGTCGTTCAAGACCGTGATGAGCGACGAGATCACAATCACTCCCGACGCGTACGAGCAGATCAAGGCGCTGGTCGACGACGAGGAGGACATCGAGGGCGTACGTATCTATGTGGCCGGCGGCGGCTGCGGCGGCATGACCTACAGCATGACGTTCGCGACCGAGCGCTACGAGCACGACTGCGTGCTGGAACAGGACGGCCTCAAGGTGTTCGTCGACGCGGTCGCGCTGCACTACCTGGATGGTGTGGAGATCGACTACCAGACCAACGATACCGGCGCGAGCTTCGTGTTCAAGAACGTGTTCCAGGCAGTGGGCGGCGCGGGCATGTGCTCCGGCTGCGGTGCCGCGGGCGGCGGCGCCTACTAGGGCGGCGCCCGCCGCGCCACCCTGGCGCACCCGATTCCGAGCAGTGCGCGGAATGAATCCGCCGCTATGGCCAGACCGCGCATTCTGCTCATCACCCCCCGCTACAGCTACCGGATCAGCGCTTACCTGCAGGCCGCCGAACGCCTGAACCTCGACGTGACCGTCGCCTCCGACGGCGAGCATTCGCTGATCGGCGCACTGCGCGAGGGCATTCATCTCGACCTGACGGACCCGCAGCGCGCTTGCGAACGCCTGGTCGCGCAGCGCCCGGTGCCGCAAGGCGTGATCGCCACCGACGACACCGTCGTGGAACTGGCCGCCCGTGTGGCCGAGCGTCTGCGCCTGCCCGGGAATCCGCCCTCGGCCGGGCGTTATGCGCGGCGCAAGGATCAAGCGCGCGCGCGGCTGCGCGAGAAAGGCGTGGCGGTACCGGACCATCAGACGATGGCGCTCAGCGAGATCGCCGCCGGCGCCGTACCGGCCATTGCGTTTCCGCTGGTCGTCAAGCCGCTGGCGATGTCGGCCAGCCGCGGCGTGATCCGGGTCGACGACGCGGCCGCGCTACGCCACGCCGGTGAGCGGCTCACGCGCATCCTGGCCGCATCGCCCGACCCGGAGGAACGCGCCAGCGTGCTCGTGGAAGCCTACCTGCCCGGCACCGAGATCGCGCTCGAGGGGATCGTGCACCGCGGACGGCTGCAGGTGGTTGCAGTGTTCGACAAGCCCGAGCCGCTGGTCGGCCCCTACTTCGAAGAAAGCTACTACGTTACGCCGTCCGCGCAGTCGCCGGCGCTGCTGGCTGAAGCGGCGCGCACCGTGCAGGCCACCTGCGACGCGTATGGCTTACGGCACGGCCCGGTGCACGCCGAGCTGCGCATCAACAACGCCGGAATCTGGGTGCTCGAAACAGCCGCTCGCACGATCGGGGGGCAGTGCGCGATGCTGGTGGAGTTCGCGACCGGCCGCAGCCTGGAAGAGCTCGTGCTGCGCAACGCGCTCGATCAGCCGCCCCCGGTCACCTCGCTGGCGCATGCGGCCGGCGTGCTGATGATCCCGATCCCGCGGGCCGGCGTGTTGCGGCGTGTCGAGGGCGTGCTGGACGCCCAGCGGGTGCCCGGGGTGAAGACCCTGGAACTGTGGCTGCGCGAAGGCCACGAGCTGGTTCCGTTGCCCGAAGGCGCCAGCTATCTAGGCTTCGTGTTCGCCACCGGCGAGACGGCGCGGCAGGTGGAATCGGCGCTCCGCCGCGCACATGCCTGCCTGAACATCGTGACCGCGCCGAAATGGGACATAGTGGCAGCCTGACGGTTTTTCGGCTCGAGGGCAGCCGTCCTGCCGGCGTTTACCTCGAGGGTATAAAAGAAGCGCGATGCGCCGTCACTTCTTCGCACCGGAGCGGAACCCAGCCGGCAGGTCGCCGTAGTCGCCTTCTTTGAAGAAGAACCCGAGCATGTGTTTCTCGATCAGCTCGACGCTGTTCGGATCGGCGGTGCTCAAACCGTTCTCGTTGATGATGGCCGTGAGCCGTTCGAGCCACTGCTGCCAGCCGGCTTTCGAGACGTTTGCGTAGATCCGTTCGCCCAGGGCACCGGGATGCGGCGGCGCGTCCAGCCCCTCCGACTCCTCGTTCAACACCACGCATTGGACCATTCGAGACATTCAGGTCTCCAGTTGAACCGAAGTATAGCGCTATCGGACGGTCAGAAAGATACCAGCTGCTGGGTCGTGGGCTCCGCACAGCAGTACCACTGCTCGGACAGATGCGGGATCGCCTGGCCGAAGGCACTTTCGGGCAGGGTTGGCGGGATGCGTCCGCAGGCCCGGTGCGCGGTACGCCAGATCTCCGTGAACAACTCGGTGCGCGCACTTCCACCCGCCTCGCCGTCGGCTACCAGCGTCTGCACGGCCTGCTGCAGCTCGTCCACCTCAGGCTCGGGGTGCGCCCAGGGGTAGCCCAGCATCTGCGGGTCATACGTGCCCAGGTGCTGCTGCATTTCGGGCTCGCGCAGCAGGTACGAGCCCTGCGGTACGAGCAGCCGGATGGCGAGCTGGATCGGCGGCACGGCGTTGACGAGGCGCAGCGCCGCCAGCTTGCGCAGCAGCTCCAGGTATCCGTGCAGCGTGGTCCAGGGGGTGAATGCCACAAACGTCGGTGCCAGTGCGATGCCATGCGCCGCCATCAGAGAGACGGCGCGTGCAAAATCGGCACCGGTGTGCTGCTTGCGGAAAAGGCGCAGGATCCGCTCATCGACCGACTCGACCGCCGAAGTCACGAACAGGCAGCCGGTGTCGCGCAGCACCGGCAGCAGGTCCGCATGCTTCAACAGGTGCTCGATCTTGATCGTGCAGTCATAGGTCAGGTGCGGATACCGCTCGTGCATTTCCACGACGATGCGGTGCGCGTGCGTGGGGCCGTTGAGGAAATCCGGATCGCCGAACGACACGTGCTGCGCGCCCTGGTTGATCTGCTGGCCGATGTCCTGCAGCACGACACTGCGCGGCAGCGCCCGGAACCGGCCCTGGTAAACCGGTACCACGGGGCAATGGCTGCACAGGTGCTTGCAGCCGCGGGTGGTCTCGGCGAACGCCACGACCTTTTCGCCGCCGCCGGGCAGTAACAGTCGGGCGTAGCGCGGCAATGCGGGCAGCCCGGAACGTCTGGGCTGCACGAATGCCACCTTGTCATGCGCGATGACCGGCTCACGCTGCACGCTGTCGCCCGCCGCGGCGCGGCGCACCGCAGAGAGCAACCCGGGTTCAAACTCGCCGCCCAGCACGGTCCCCACACCCAGCTCACGCAGCAGCGTCTCGTTCATCGGCGCGTACAGCCCGTAAGCGCACAACTGTGCCCGCGGTGCGGCGGCGCGGATCTTCGGCAGCGCCTCGACCGCGATGCGCGTTGCGGTGTGCATCGCCAGGTACAGCGCAACGACATCCGCATCGGCCAGCGGCGCTTCGTCCAGGCGCTGCAGCGAAAGGTCGATGCAGTCGACAGCGTGCCCTTCGGCGCTCAGCAGGGCGGCCGGCTCGGCCAGGCCGAACGGCTGGCGGCCGATCTCGTAAGGACTGATCAGGACGACCTTCACGGTTCGGGCACCAGCTTGTGGATGCCACCCGCGCCGTAGTCGAGGATGTAGAGCTCCCCGGCGTGATCCTGCGCAAACGACGCGATGCTGAACGCCGTGTCGAGCAGCAGCACGGGCCCGGCACCCGCGGTCATCGTATCCAGCGCCCAGATTCGACCGGAACCGAAGTCGCCGTAGAGGTAGTAGCCGCTCAATGCCGGTATCTCGCGGCCGCGGTAGACGTAGCCGCCGGTCACCGAGTTGCCCAGCGAGTGATCGTACTCGGCGCGCGGATCGACGAGCCCGGCGGCCGGGCAGTTGCTGGACGGGCGGAAACAGTGCGCGCCCTCGCGAATCGCCCAGCCGTAATTTTCACCCTTTCGGAGCAGGTTGACCTCCTCCCAGCTACTCTGCCCGACGTCGGCAAGCCACAAGTCACCCGTGCCGCGATCAAAGCTCCAGCGCCACGGATTGCGCAGCCCCCAGGCAAAAATTTCCGGACACGCGCCGGCATTGCAGTCGTTTCCGGCAAACGGATTGTCTGGCGGCACGACGTACGGCGCCGCACCGTTCACGTCTATCCGCAGCATGGCGCCCAGCAACGTGCTCGTGGTTTGCCCGTTGTTGTCCGGATCACCGCCGTCACCGCCGTCACCCAGGCCGATGTATAGGTAGCCGCCCGGTCCGAACCCGATCTGTCCGCCGTTGTGATTGCTGTAGGGCTGGTCGACGGTCAGTACGGGCTGCTCCGAGCCTTCGTCGATGCTGCCGCCGGCCACGCTGAAACGGGACACATAGGAGACCAGGGAAACCGGCGGCGAGCCGTTGCGGGTATACGAAAGATAAACGCTGGCGTTAGCGGGATAGTCGGGATGGAAAGCCATGCCGAGCAGCCCCGCTTCACTCGGGCCGGCCTCGACCCACCCGTTGCCGTCAGCGAAAAAGCTGCTCGTCGAGCTGGCGCCCGGGTCGTTGTCGAACACGCGTACGCTGCCGCTCCTTTCGACCACGAAGAAGCGCGCCGGGTCGTTGGGCGCCTGCAGCAGGGCAACCGGCTGCGCGAAGCTGAGACCCGGGAACACACGCTCGGTCCGGACCGGGAACTGGCCATCGCCCGGGGGCTGCACTACGGTGCTGTCACAGGCACACAGCGCACTGATCGCGAGGCCGAGCATCGCGCGGAAAAGCTGCGGGTAACCGGGCATGGCGCGACTATAAACGAATCGGTTCCGGTTGGCGTGGCTCGCCCCGGCAGCACGGCCTGCGACCCGCAGGCTACGGGCAGGCACCGAGGCCCGCGATCCAGTCCTCGATGAGCCCCACACCGAGCGCATCGACGACATTGCTCCCCAGCGGCGGCATGGCGTCCGCGTCGCGGCGGCCGATACGCGCCAGCAACTCCGATCGCTGCGGCTCGCCCGGCGCGACGCGCCGCGCATCGGTGATGCCGACATCGCCGCGGGTGGGTGGGACGTCGCACAGCAGCGTGTCCTCGAGCGCCGTATCGAAACGCAGATCTATGTCCACCGGCACCGGGCCGTTCGGCCGGTGGCATTGCGAGCAGTTGGTGTGCAGATAGGCGCGCGCACGCTCGGCAAGCGCGTTACCGGGTTGGTCGGGTTCGGGCAGGCGCGGGTGGTCTTCCGGCATGCCGCCCAGCGGCGTGTCGAACACGCCGATCGCATCCAGCGTGCTCAGCTGATACGCGCGGATTCCGGTGCTCGGGTAAACGATGGCGCGGTTCATCTGCGCCGTCTCCGGCCCCAGACTGCGCCCCGCCGCCTCGGTGTGGCAACGCAGGCAGTCGCTGCTGCTGGGGTAGTACCACTGCTGCGCGGCGAGCGCCCGGGTCTTGCCGCCGGTGACCAGCGTGGCGTCGGTGCCGGCGTCGTTCCACTCGTAGGTGTAGCCGGCCCATTCGCCGCCGTCGTGGTGCTTGAGGAGCCGCGTCTCGACCAGCTCGCCGCCGACGCGGAAATGTTTTATCAGCACGCTGCCCGGGGGGAACGACCAGTCGCCGTCGGCCTGACGCACGATGGTCTGACCGTCCGGCAGCGCCATCCAGCGCTGCTTGAGCGCGTTGTCCGACCAGAAAGCGACGTTCAGATCGTAGGGAATCAGGCCCGCGGCCGGCTGCGCGGGGACTCCCGGCTCGACGCAACCGGTTGCCGAGAGCAGCGCGGGCGGCGGATTCGTCGCCATGCCCCCGCCCCCCACAATGCGGTGGATGGCCCCGTCCGACCGACGGTCGAGCAGGTACAGTTCACCGTCGTCCGCCAGGCCGAATGAGGCGATGAACAGGTTGGTGTCGAGCAGCTGCTGCTCGGCGATCGGCAGCGCGTTGCCCTGATCGTCGTAGTCTAGCGCCCAGATCCGGCCGGTCGCATGGTCGGCAAACACCAGCCGCCCCTGCAGCTCGGGGATCGCGCTGCCGCGATACACGAACCCGGCGGACACCGAGACGCCCAGGGCCTGCGGGTACTCGGTCACCGGATCGATCAGGCCAGCGACCTCGCAGTTGTTCCCGACGTTGCAGTGCGCGCCTTCGCGCTCCGGCCAGCCGTAGTTGCCACCGCGCTCGATCCGGTCGACCTCTTCCCATTCGTCCTGGCCGACATCGCCCAGCCACAGGTCGCCCGTCTGCCGGTCGAAGTTCCAGCGCCAGGGGTTGCGCAGACCCCAGGCAAAGATCTCGGGGCAGCCGGCATCACCGCACTGGGCGCTGGACGACGCGAAGGGGTTGTCGGGGGGAATGCCGTAGGTCGCGCCCATCGGGACGTTGTCCACATCGAGTCGCAGCATGGCGCCAAGCAGGGTATCGGTGTCCTGGGCGTTGCCGAACTGGTCGTTGCCGCCGCCGCCGTCGCCGAGTCCCACGTACAGATACCCGTCGGGACCGAACCCGATCTGACCGCCGTTGTGATTGCCTGCCGGCTGGTCGACGACCAGGATGTCCACGCGCACGGCGGGGTCGCGGTTGCCCGCGTCGAAGCGGGAAACGAAGGATTGAAAACCGTTGCCGTTGCTCCCCGTGTAGGACAGGAAGAACTGGCCGTTGTTGAGGAAGTCCGGATGGAAGGCCATGCCCAGCAGCCCGCTTTCGTCGGTGCCGCCGCCGAAGTCCACGCGTGAGGTGAGATCGATGTAGGTCGTAACGGCGTTCGGGTTTGCAGGATCGAAGGTGCGCACCAGGCCGCCCTGCTCCAGCACGTACCAGTTACCGTCCGGCCCCTGCAGCAGCCCGACCGGGAAAGCGAACGACTGATTCGGGAACGTGGCTGCGGGATAGGCCTCCTCCACCGTTATGACAGCGTCACTGGTTGGCGCCGGCCCCGCGAGACAACCGGTGTTGACCGGTCTGGCGTTGAGCCCGACCATCTCGGGTTCCGGATCGCCGCCACCATTGCCGTTCCCGGCGTCGTTGGTTCCCTGGCAACCGCTCAGCGACAGGCTCATCAGTAATGCGATGGCGGAAAGCCATCCACGGCAACTTTGCACTCCCTCACCCCCGTTAAGTCGCTGGAGCACAAGCTAGCACCGCCGCGTCGGGCACGGCCACGTGGATCTTCACATTTTCAGGATAAAACCTTCAGGCGGCGGTCTTGTCCGCGCACCGTCGCAGCGCGGTGGCCATCTTCGCGGCGCTGGCATAGCGCCGCTCGACGTTCTTCTGCAGGGCACGGTTGACGATCGCACGCACGCAGCCCGGGAGATCGCTGCGCAGCCTGGAAAGATCTGGATGGGTTTCGTTGGCGATCTTGTACATCAGGCTGGACAGCGAGTCGGCGACGAAGGGCAGCTGCCCGGTGAGCAGCTGAAACAGGGTCACGCCCAGCGAGAACACGTCCGAGCGTCCGTCGATACGCGCCCCGTCGAGCTGTTCCGGCGACATGTATGACGGGCTGCCGAGAATCGTGCCGGTCTTGGTGCGACTGGCATCCGTGAGGCAGGCGACCCCGAAATCCGTGACCGTGGCGTGGCGTGTGCCGGCGTCGTAGATGATGTTGCCCGGCTTCACGTCACGGTGGACCACGTTGTTGTCATGCGCATAGTGCAGCGCCTCGGCAACCTGTGCCCCGATGTTCAGCACCGCCGTCACCGGCAACAGCGCGCCGGGCTCCACGAAACGTGACATGGCCTCGCCCGCGACATAGTCCATGGCGATGTAGGAGAGGTCGTGTTCTTCGCCAACGTCGTAGATGGTAACAATGTTGGGATGATTGAGGCGCCCGGCGGTCTCGGCCTCGCGGAAGAATCGTTGTTTCACGTCCTCGAGGTTGTCCTCGTCGAACTCCTGGCTCAGCGCCATGGTCTTGATCGCGACGGTGCGGCCGATCTTGGGATCGCGGCCCAGGTAGACCATACCCATTGCCCCGCGTCCGAGCTCTTTCTCCACCTCGTAACGCCCGAGCACCGGATTCTGCACATCGGCGCCGGTAATGATGAGCGTGTCCACTTTCTGATTGCGCGGGTCATGACCGAGCACCAGGCGGTCGTCCAGCGCACGGTTCTTCTGCTCGCGCGCCAGTACGTCCCGATACTTGCGGCGCCGGCCGGCGATGTGCGCGAACACGTCGGCGGCCTTGTTGAACTGGCGCTTGCGCTCGAAGTCGAGGCCCAGCGCATACAGCAGACCGACGGTCTCTTCGCTGTCCACGCATTGCCTGAGCTTGGCAAACGCCTCGTCCAGCTGGCCCTGCGCCTGCAGCGTCTGGCCGAGCATGCGGTTGGAATCGGACAGCGCGCGCTGATAACCGTGCAGGCGGGTGTGCACGGTCCTGCTGGCGCCGAACAGCAGGTGCGCCACCGCCAGCAGCACGATCGCGTTGCCCAGTGGTAGCCAGGCCGTGCGCAGCAGCACCATGAAGAACTCGGCATTGAGCAGGATCACCGCCAGCAGACCACTCAGCACGAGTCCCGTGCCGGTACGAAGACGCGGCAGGACGACGATCGCGTAGACACCGATGAGCAACAGCACGCCGAAGCGCAGCAGGCGCATCAACGGCGTGACGGCCACCGCGTCATTCTTCAGCAGAGCGGAAAACGTCTGTGCCGCAATTGCGACTGCAGACAGCTCCTGGCCCTGCGGCGTGGGGTAAAGGGGCGTGAAACGCGCTGCCGTCAGACCGACGAAAAGCGTCTTGCCGCGCAGCGCTTCAGGCGCGACGCGGCCGTTCAGCACGTCTGCGATCGAAAGCGTGGCCACCCCCTGCGATCGACTGTCGCTCGCCGGGTAGAACAGCGGGTGCACCCGTCCTGCAAAGTCGCGGGTCAGAACGCCGCCCACGTCGCTGATACCCTGCTCGTCCAGCTGCAGACTGCCCGCCGCCAGGCGCCGGTGTTCGATGTAGGCGCGCAGCGGGAGCGTCGGCAGCAGCCGGCTAGCGTGCTGCACCAGCAGCGGCACTGCGCGCACGACTTCACGCCCCAGCGCGCTGGCAATGTCCGGAGCGATGGCCGCCGCGTCCGCCGCGATCTTGTTCGTCGGCGGGAACAACTGCGCGGCGGCGCGCACCTCGTCCGTACGCAACAGCGACGTCAGCAGACCGCCACGTTCGCGCGCATCGTGGATGGCGAGCAATTTGTCCGAAGCGGCGGCCGGCAGGGAGCCGGCGGGCGGGGAGTGGGTCTCGTAGGGAAACCCCAGCACCACGTTGCCGGCGTCGCGAAACGACGCCGCCAGCGCATAATCGGTGTCCAGCCGGTTGACCGCACCCTGCAGCTCGCGGCGCAGATCGCGGCTCAGCTTCTGCCCGTGGCGGTCGCGGAACTCGGCCATGATCTGCAGGCCGCGTTCGTTGTGGCCGGCTTCGAACGACACGGCATAGGCGACCACCAGCGGTCCGCTGTCGTTGAGCCGGCGCTGCGCGCGGGCCAGCACATCGCGTGACCAGGGCCACGGGCCCAGCTCGCGCAGCGCCTGCTCGTCGATGGCGACCACCGCCACCTCGCCGCTGGCCTCGCGTGCAGGCAGCAGCCTGAGGATCAGGTCGTAGATGTGATATTCCACGCCCCGCAGCCAGGCCGCTTCGCTCGCCAGCGCAACCGCGAGCAGCGCGGTCAGGCCGATCAACCAGTCCGTTCTATTCGCTGTGACCCGCATACCGGGCGATGTTCTGCACGCTCATTGATGCTCCTGCCGCCGGCAGCGATTCCAGGATCGCGAATCCGAGCCCGCCGGTATTCTACGCGAACCGGGTCGCGGCGCAGTCCGGGGCGTTCACGGTCCTTCCGGACCCCGGCCGCGGCCTCCAGCCCACCCGCCTTCGTGTAAGATGCCGGTCGAGACACACAACTCGTGCCAACTATACAGCGCCGGAGGAAACCGCTTCATGGCAGCTTCGAGATTTCCACGGTTCGATACGCTCAGCCTGCACGCCGGGCAGAAGCCCGATCCCGCAACCGGGGCGCGCGCCACCCCGATCTACCAGACCGCCTCGTACGTGTTTCGCGACACCGACCATGCGGCCGCGATTTTCAACATCGAGCGCACCGGGCACGTGTACTCGCGCATTTCCAATCCCACCACCGCGGTGCTGGAAGAGCGCATGTCGGCGCTGGAAGGCGGCGTCGGCGCCATCGCCACCGCCAGCGGCCAGGCGGCCATGCACCTGTCGCTGGCAACCCTCATGGGTGCGGGGTCGCACATCGTCTCCTCGCAGTCGCTGTACGGCGGTTCGCATAACCTGCTGTCCTACACGCTGCCTCGCTTCGGCATCGAGACGACGTTCGTGAGCCCGCGCGACCTGGACGCGATCCGCGCGGCGATCCGCCCCAACACGCGCGTGGTCTTCGGTGAGACCCTGGGCAACCCGGGACTTGACGTCATGGACATCCCGGCGGTCGCCGACATCGCGCACGCGGCCGGCATCCCGCTGCTCATCGACTCGACCTTCACCACACCCTACCTGTGCCAGCCGTTCAGCCTGGGCGCGGATCTGATTTTTCATTCGGCGACCAAGTTCCTCAGCGGGCACGGGGTGGTGATCGGCGGCGTCATGGTCGACGGCGGCAGGTTCGACTGGGAGGCATCCGGCAAGTTCCCCGAACTCACCGAGCCTTATGTCGGTTTCCACAATATGGATTTCGTCGAGGAGTTCGGACCTACCGCGTTCGTTACCCGCGCGCGCAAGGAAGGCATCCGCGACTTCGGCGCGACCATGGCCCCGACCACTGCCTTCTATGTCCTGCAGGGCATAGAGACGCTCAGTCTGCGCATGCAGCGCCACGTCGACAACACGCGCAAGATCGTCGAGTTCCTCTGCGGGCATGACGGCGTCGAGTGGGTGCAGTATCCGGAGCTCGAGGACCACCCGGACTACCAGACGGCGCAGCGCCTGCTGCCGAAAGGTTGCGGCGCGGTTTTCAGTTTCGGCGTGAAAGGCGGGCGCCCGGCGGGACAGGCCTTTATCGAAGCATTGAACGTTTTCTCGCACCTGGCGAACGTGGGCGATGCCAAATCACTGGTCATTCATCCGGCCAGCACCACGCACCATCGCATGGACGAGCAGGCCCTGGCGGCAGCCGGCATCAGCGAAGGCCTGATCCGTCTATCGGTCGGCCTGGAAGACGCCGACGATCTGATGGAGGACTTGAATCGTGGTCTGCACGCGGCTAAAAAGGCCGCCGAAAAAAAGGTTGAACGCCATGCAACTCACGGTTAACGGAAAACAGGTCTACGCTGCGACCGCC
>JAHELT010000088.1 GCA_024644045.1 Chromatiales bacterium
GTACTCGCCGCCGTTGGTGCCGATCAGCACCTTGCCGTTGACCACCGTGGGCGCCATGGTCTCGCTGTAGCCGAGCTCCGGATCGGCGATTTCCACGTTCCACACGACCTTGCCGGTCTTGGCATCGAGGGCCAGCAGCCGCGCATCCAGCGTGCCCATGTACAACAGGTCACCGTACGCCGCGACGCCGCGGTTGTTCGGCCCGCAGCAGTACGTGGTGATTGGACCCATCTTGTGCTTGTAGTGCCAGATCTGGGCGCCGGTCTCCGCATTCAGCGCGTAGACGTGGTTGAACGCCGTGGTCACGTACATGACGCCGTTCACGACCAGCGGGCTGGTTTCCATCGTTTCGACGATTTCGGTCTGGAAGATCCACGCCGGGCGCAGCGCCTTCACATTGGACGTGTTGATCTGCCGTGCGGTGTGGTAGCGCGTCTGTGCGTAGTTGGCGTTCGTGTGCAGAAAGTTGTTGCCGTCGCCGTTTGCCCGCGTGAGCATGTCCTGGGTGACCGTGAGCATGTCGCCGTACATCGTGGTGGCGTCGGTCTCCTGGGCGAATGCAGCGGGGCTTGAAAAGCCGAGGGCGAACAAGACGAGCACGAGCGTGGGTCGTCGATACCATCGAACAGGGTGCATGGAGTACCTCCTCCGTGACAGTGTTATTACAGGTATTATCACGCACCCGGGAACAAGCAAACTTGACGGTGCGCGTCACTTGAATCAGCCTCGCAAGCGTAGCCGATGCCTCATTACAAGTAAAATCGATAATCGATGTTTAAAGCTCGATTCGCCGGGACTATCAGACGGGCGCGCGTGAAGCGGTGCGCCGTGGTATCGCTCGCCGGCCGTGCACTGCTGGCCGCGCTGCTCACCGGACCCGCCGCGGCCGATGAGATCATCTTCCACTATCTGCAGCGCGATGGCGATCCGTGGTATACCAGAAACCGCGCCTACACCGGCCTGCAGTTGCGCGACCGTTACCGCCCTCTCGCCGGCGCGAAACTGGCGATCCGGGAGAGCCGTATCGTGGGGCGCGCGCTGGGGCATACGTTCCAGCTGGCGGAGCACGCGCTGGACGCCAAGTCCGGTGCCGTAGCGGCCGTCGAACGCCTGATGCGGGAGGCGGACGCCCGGTTGTTTCTGCTGGACTTGCCGCTGGCGGATGTCGAAGCGCTGTCTACCCGGTTCGGAACCGCAGACGTCTTGTTGTTCAACATTCGCCATGCCGAAACCCGGCTGCGCAGCCAGGATTGCGCGGCTACGCTGTTTCACACGCCGCCCAGCAACGCGATGCTGATGGACGGCCTCGCCCAGTTCCTGGTGCAGAAACGCTGGCGCGCGGTGCTGGTCCTGGTCGGCGAGCACGCAAACGACCGGGTGCTCGCCACGGCGTTCGAGCGATCGGCGCAGAAGTTCGGCCTCGACGTGGTTGCGGTGAAGGACTTCGTGCTCGGTAACGACCCGCGCCAGCGCTATCGGAACAACGTCGCCCTGCTCACTTCGGGGGTCGAGTACGATGTGGTGGTGCTCGCCGACACGGTCGGCGAGTTTGGCCGTTACGTACCGTTCAACACGCAGCGCGCGCGCCCGGTGGTCGGCACCGAGGGATTGACGGCCAGCGCCTGGCACTGGACCTGGGAACGCCACGGCGCGCCACAGCTCAACCAGCGCTTTGACAAGATCGCCAAGCGGCGTATGTCAGCGACAGACTACGCGGCGTGGATTGCCATCAAGTCAGTGGTGGAGGCGGTGAAGAAAACCCGCAGCCCCGAGCTCGCAACGTTGCGTGCCGCGCTGACATCGGACGCCTTGACGGTGGACACCTACAAGGGGGCGCCGGGCACGTTTCGCCCCTGGAACCGCCAGCTTCGCCAGGCGGTGCTGCTCGCCACGCACAATGCCGTCACGGCACGCGCACCGCTGCCCGGATTTCTGCACCAGCACAACGAGCTGGACACCCTCGGCCTGGACCGGGCCGATTCGACCTGCAGCACACCCTGACGGAGCACCTGACCATGAAGAAAACCCTCGCCCTGCTCGTTGTGGCGACCGTTTCCGGAACGCTTCTCGCCGCCGGCAATCTCGCGAAGCGCGCCGAGCGCCTGACCGCGCTGGAGATCGACGGCACCAAGGGCTTCTCGGTCACCGAGTACCGTATCGAAACCGGCAAGTTCTACCGCTGGCGCATCGTCAGCGACGGGCGCGATGAGTACAGGCTGCTCGCGCCGGAGCTGATGCGCAACGTGTGGGTGGAACAGGTCTCCATCGAGGAGAAAGAGGTGAAGCCGATGGGTGGCCTGTATGCGGTAGAGTTCGACAACGAAGGTGCAATCGATATCTATTTCGTGCCGATACGCCCAGGCAGTTACGAGTATTTCGTTCCCGGCATGCAGGCGGACGGCATGACCGGCACATTCATCGTCAAATGAATCCTGGCAACTTGCGAAAGCAGAACGGAATGCGTCGAGCAGCGATCCTCACACTCGTCACCGCTACCCTCGCGGTCGGCCCTGGCGTCGCGAAGGACACAGGGCTCATTTTCGTCAGCAACGAGAAAAGCAGCACCATCACCGTGCTGGACGCGAATGACAAAGTGATCAGGACGTTCGACACCTGTGCGCGGCCGCGAGGCATGCATTTCAGCGCCGATCGAACGCAGTTCTTCGTGGGGTGCGCAGACGATTCGCAGGTAGCGATCTACGACGTGGCGAGCCAGGATCTGGTGGGTCGTATCCGCGGTGTGGAGCGACCGGAGACCTTCGATCTGCACCCCAACGGCCGGCATCTCTACATCTCGAACGAGGAGGACGCCACCGCCACCGTGTTCGATGTGGAAACCGGTGAAAAGCTCGGCGCCTTCGAGACCGGCGAGGAGCCCGAGGGCGTGCAGATCACGCATGACGGCAAACTCGTATTTGTCGCCTCGGAAGCGGCCGACCTGGTGCACGTCATCGACGTCGACAAGCGCGAAGTCGTAAAGGACATCCTGGTGGACACGCGCCCGCGGCGTTTTGCGCTGACGCCCGACGGGCGGGAGCTGTGGGTGTCGGCCGAGCTTGCGGGGGTCGTCAACATCATTGACACAAGCACGCTGGCGCTCAAAGCAGACATCGCGTTCCTGCCGACCGGGTTTCGCAAAGAGCAGGTGACGCCGGTCGACGTGCTGATCACCCGGGACGGCTCGCTTGCCTACGTCGCGCTCGGCCGGGCGAATCACGTCGCAGTGGTCGAGGTTGCCTCACGCAAGGTGCTCGACTACGTGCTGGTCGGGCGCCGTGCCTGGGGCCTGGCGCTCACCCGCGACGAGAAGAAACTGTACGTCGCCAACGGGCTGTCTGACGACCTCTCGATCGTCGACACGCAGAGCCGACGCGTGCTGGTCTCCATCCCGGTCGGCCTGGTGCCATACGGCATCCTCATCGACGATCACTAGCCCGAATATTGTACGAAGGATAACTCCGGGCATCCCTGCCCTACGCCCTGCGGGCCAGCTAATGGCTGTTCAAATTGTTCCAGACAATTTAGTCGCTCCCTCAGGGGAAATCTGGCTAAGTGGATCGGACGATCGGGCGCAGAGTAATAGCCGGCCTATTGCTCAAGGCCGATCGTTCGAGCGACGACGCCAGATTTCTCCTGAGAGTGAATAGGTACCAACCCTTACCCGTTGAGGTTACGGGAAAACAGGCTCAAACGATTGATTTCATCGTTAAACATCACTACTTGGTAGCCGCCTTCGCGCAATATGCGGACTAGCAGCCAGCATCGCATCCAGCGCAGCGCGCAGCGCCGCTTCGATCGGCGGGTCGGACGCCAGGTGCCCGCCGTCCACCGGCGTCAGGATCGAGCCCGGCCATGCGACGTGCAGTGTTTCACTCGCCTCAGGGCGGCACATCCGATCGTGCTTGCCGTGCACGAGTGCAAGCGGCATGCGCGGCGGCGATTCGAAGGTCAGCGGCACACCTTCACCGTTCAGAAAAAAATCATGCGCCGCGTAGTGCGCCGCGATGCGGACGGCATTGATCTGTGTTTCGCTCGGTGCAGGTTCGCCGTTGTGCTTGCCGGTACCGATAAGCCTGTCCCAACTCAACCAGGCTGCAGCCGCATCGCGCACGATCGCCGGGTCGGGGTCGTTCAGCCGCGCGGCATAAGCGCTGGCGAGCGCAGCACCGTCTGCCACCGGGCCAGCAAGGGAGGAGAACGCCGCGTAAGCCTGCGCGAAGTCGCGAGCCACGCCACGCGGGCCGAAAAACCACTCGATGTCCGCGCGCCGCGCCAGAAACGTCCCGCGCAACACCAACCCGGCGACCCGGTGCTCGAAACGCTGCGCGTACAGCAGCGCCAACGTCGCACCCCAGGAACCGGCGAACAGCAGCCACCGCTCGATACCGCAATGCTCGCGCAGCCGCTCCATGTCCTCTACCAGCAACTGCGTGGTATTGTGCTGCAGCTCGCCCCCGGGCCGGGACTGGCCGGCCCCGCGCTGATCGTAGGCGATTACCCGGCAACGCGAGAGATCGAGCGGGGCCAGCGCCTCGCCACGCGTGCCCGAGCCGGGCCCGCCGTGTATCACCAGTACCGGCTGCGCGTGCGGGTTACCGTGCTCGGAAAACCGCAGGCGGTGGGAATCGACTTCCAGCCACTCGCCGTTGGCGTGTATGCCACTCACCGGGCGGGGCGGGGCGTGCGCGCAATCGCGCCCCGCTGCGGGTCGTAGCCGAGCACGGCGGCGGCAAAGAAAACGACGAGACACGCAACCACGATGAGCAACGCCTCGTACTCGAGCCGCCCATAGTAGGAAAACCGGATCAGCTCGACCATGTGCGTGAACGGGTTCAACTGCGCCAGGCGGTGCACGATCGGCACGCCGGATTCCTCGAGCTTCCACAGCGGGTACAGCGCGGACGACAGAAAGAACAGTGGGAAAATCACGAAATTCATGGTGCTCGCAAAGTTCTCGAGCTGCCGGATGTACACCGACAGCAGCAGGCCCAGCGCGCCCAGGGTCATGCCGCAGAGCAACAGTGCCGGGAGCACCGTGCACAATCCCCGCCAGGGCAGCGTCACCTGGAACACGAAACAGACAGCCAGAAACGCATACGCCTGCAGCACCGAGAGCAGCGTCCCCGCGGTAAGCTTGCACAACAGGAGATACCAGCGCGGCAACGGTGCTGTCAGCAGCAGGCGCATCATGCCCATCTCGCGGTCGTACACCATGGCCAGCGACGACTGCATCCCGTTGAACAGCAGCACCATGCCGAGCAACCCCGGCACGATGTAGACCTCGTAAAGGACGTAGGTCTGGTAGGGCTCGATCACGGAGACGCCGAACACGCTGCGAAAACCCGCAGCGAACACCAGCAGCCACAGCGCGGGACGCACGACCGAGGACAGCAGGCGTCCGCGCTGCTGCCAGAACCGCACGATCTCCCGCCCGACCAGCGCTGCCAGTGCACCCGAGGCGTGCGCGGGGCTCATGCCGCGGGGCGCTCTTCGCCGGTCAGCTGCAGAAACGCGTCGAGCAGCGAATCGGCCCGCAGATCAGCCACGATCCGCTGCGGCGGGCCCTCGCGGCAAACCCTGCCCCGGTGCAGGATGTACACCCGATCCGCACCGGCAGCTTCGTCAACCAGGTGCGTCGCCCAGAGCACAGCGAGTCCCCGCTCGCGGCACAACGCGTGGATGTGCTGCAGGATGGCCTGGCGCGATTCGGGATCGAGACCGACCGTGGGCTCATCCATCAGCAGGACGCTGGGCTCGTGCAGCAGCGCGCGCGCCAGTTCCACGCGGCGCCGGTTGCCGCCGCTCAGCGTGCGGCAGCGAGCGTTACGCGCATCCGCAAGCCCGAGCTGCGGCAACAGTTGCGCGATGCGTGCCTCGCACCGCTGTGCGGCGATCCCGTGCAACCGTGCGTGGAAGCGGAGGTTCGCGACGACGCTGAGATCGAGGTCGAGGGTGGCCTGCTGGAACACGATGCCGAGCGCGGCGAGCGCCGGCAGCGGATCGCTGCGCAGATCCACACCTTGTACGAAGATGCGCCCCGTGCTCGCGCTGAACAAACCGCTGAGCAGCTGGAACAGGGTCGTCTTGCCGGCGCCGTTCGGCCCGAGCAGCGCCACGAATTCACCGGGCATCACGTGCAGGTCGACGCCGTCCAGGGCACGGTTCGAGCCGTAGTGCTTGACCGCATCGATCACGCGCAGCGCGGCATCGCTGTGCACGTCGTTCACCGGCGACGTTTCCGCACCGGAACCACGCGGCTCTCCATCATTACAGGTCGGTTTCACTGGGCGGCGCGGGGTCGGGTTGCTGCGTTCAAGTCGCGCAAAATACGTGGAAACGCGCCGCTTGTCATTCCCGCGGGCGAGGTAGCGCAAACTACGGCCAACCCGACCCGCGCGTTGGCGTGCCGTAACTTGCGCTCAACCGGGCATTGCAAGCCGCATCAGCTGAACATCGAAGGCGCGTTCGAGCAGCCACATTCCCGCTATCGCGCCCGCGATCAGCGAGCCACCCCGGAACACCCACGCCTCGTAGAAGCGCGTGCGCCTGCACAGGTACCCCAGCGGAAAGGTCAGCGCCACGATGGCGAGCTGCCCCGCCTCCACGCCCAGGTTGAAGCCGAGCAGCGATACCACCAGCGCGCCCGCGTCGAGCCCCAGGTCGATCAGCACACTCGCGAACCCGAAGCCGTGTACCAGCCCGAAGGCAAAGGCGAGCGACCAGCGCGACGCACGGAACAGCGGATAAAGATTGTTTGCGCAAAGCACGATCACCGACACAGCGATCGTTGATTCCACCAGACGGGACGGCAGAACGATCACGTCGAACACTGCGAGCGTCAGCGTTATGGAGTGGGCGGCCGTGAAGGCGGTGACGCATTTGCCGAGTTCCATGAACGCGGGTGCCGGCGTGCTGACCGGCTGCCAGCGCCGGCGCCCGTAGATGAACACGGCAGGCAACAGCAGCGTGAGCAGGAACAGAATATGGTCGGCGCCGATCAGGATATGCCAGATACCCTGTGCCACATAGTCGACGAACCCCGTACGCGAATCGCTGACACCGAACGTCAACTCGAACGCCGTCCCGTCGACCAGCATCCGTCGAGCGACAACCCGGCCCGTTGCGTCCTGAACCGTAACGTGCTGGCGATGTCCGCGCGGCAGGTGCACCAGCGCCGGCGCCCCAACGGTTGCGGCCGTCACGCCGGGAAACGTGAGAGCGATGTCCACCGCCGCGCTGTTGGAGAGCGCGGCGCGTGCGCTTTCGACGGGAACGATCCGCCCGCCGGCGCGGATTTCCAGTGCGCGGCGGGCGAATGCATCGATCCGGGCACGCGCCGCCGTGAACTCACGCTCGCTCAGTTCTCCGTCGGCATTTGTATCCAGCGACAGTGCTGCATCTATGTCCGCGGCCGCAAAGACCATAAACGCCTGCAGGCGTCCACCGCGATCCGCGAGCTCAACGCGACTCAATCCGGGTGCGTGAGCCTGCGCCAGGCCGCTGTAGACGAGGATCGCCACCAGCAGAACGGTTACGAAGGTGTGCGAACGGGTCATGCCTGGTCACCTTTTGATCGCGGGAGCGGACGAGTGCCCGCCCCCGCTCGAGCGTGGCGCTCAGTCGCCGTGGTGCCCGTGGTTACGGCCGTTCAACGGCGTGGAGGCGTATGGAAACACCTTGTTGTAGGCGATGTCGTTGGCGTCGACGTTGTCGCCCGCCGGACCGTTGATGATCAGCGGATCGCCGCGCAGGTCGCTGATGGCTGCGGTCACCGCGATGTCGACCACGTCATCGCCGAAGCGCCGGCCGTTGGGCCAGCCGCCCGGAATGGTGCCGGCAGGAAACCCCGGCAGGCCGGCCTGCACGGTGCTCGTCAGCACGTCGCGGCCGAACACGCTGAGACGCGAGAAGTCCATGTCATCGGGATTGGTGGGGTGCGTGGGACCGCCGCCGGCGAGGCGTGCCGGACCGGTCGAGAGATCGACCTTGATCAGATCCGGAATGAAAATCCCAACGAGATCGCTGCGGTCGGTTTCCACGGCCGGGCCGTTGCCCGCAAACACGATGGCATTGATCAGGGCTGCAAGCTCGGGGGTTTCCGCGTACTGCTTGAACAGCTTGCGGTCCCGGGTCGGCGAAGTCCGGTTGTAGACATCCTTGTCGGCAATCGCCACGAACCCTTCGGCGAAGAGCGGGTTGCCCTGGCGCCCGACCTGCACGAACTCACCTCTGGTCTTGTTGCCGCTGGTGCGCAGTATGGTCCGCTTGCGGCGGCTGGTCGTCGCGTACACGCCCACCACCTGCCGATCGCCACCGAGCTCGTGCAGCGGTATGTCGATCACGATCGTGTGCACGTTGAAGCCGCCCTGCGCATCCTTGCCGGGGTCGCGCAGCTGCAGCAGGTCGAAGATCGCCTGGATGTCCCCGTAGAAACCGTCGTCGCGCTGGCCGGCAAACGCCCGGTGGCCGTCATCGAACGTGAACACGGTTTGCGCGGTGTAGCGATCCAGGTCCGATGCATAGGCCACACCGCCTTTCGCCGGGTTCTCGCCGTCGTCGTCCTGGTTGTACTTCGGGGTGGCGATGCCCTGGTTGTTCGGCGGAACTACGCCGGTACCGAGCTTACGTTTGTAACCGTTGTGATGGTTCACCTGACGCACGGTATAGGTCTGGGTAAGGTTCTGCGCTGCATCGTCGACATCTTCGATGACGCCCAGGTAGGACTGCAGAATCGTGTTCTCGTTCTTGAAGCGGGTCTTGAAGTCGAACTGATAGGTCAGCGTCGACCGTCCTTTGCCGAGATCCTTGCCGGTTGCGATGTGAATCTCGTAGCGTACGTCGTCGTCAAAATTGTATTTATTGGGGCCGATACCCGGGTCCTCAAAGGGGTACACGGCCAGCGCCGCCGTCAGGTACTGAATTCCGTTGCTCTGACTGCGGAACGCATAGACGTCCGTGGTGTTGGCCGCCGGGTCCAGCGTGATCAATGGCGCATCCATGTGACTGGAGGCCAGCGCCTGTCCGCCGAGAAACGTTACCGACGCGAATACGGCGCCGGCACGCCACGTGTGCTTGAACAGCTTCATTTTGCTAATCCTCATTACTGACTACTGTGCTTGAAAATACTCACCCGAGGTGAGCGCTCCTGACCGACGCCACCGGGGGCAGCGTCAGAAAAACGTTGGCGCATGAAACGCTGGAGTCGGCGCTCAGCGGGTCACGGTGCTCGACTGCATCGACCCCGGAATCGCGAGCAGTTCGTTTTACTCGCGCGCCGGAACGTTCAACTGGTCGAGCGATTTCACGAGGCCTCCGACCAGCGCGTCGAAATTCGCTCCGGTGATGATGCATCTGCATGCGCGGTTCCAGTCAGGAGCACACTCAGCGCGTAGAGCGCCCAGTACGTTCCTAGATCTCATGCGGATCTACTGAGTGGAACACGACATCCGACGCCGGCGGCACGGCCGGCAAGTGCATCTCCGCGTCACGCAGGGCGGCAAATTCCCGTTTGAGGTGCGCGCGTTCGGACGGCAACAATGATTGCTGCATCGCCACGGCCGAGGCGAGCCAGCCTGCGGCCGCCTCGATATCACCGGCCTGTCTGGCGATCACGCCGGCGTGATAGTGCAGTCGTGCATCCTGCGTGCCCTCGCGCAGTGCGTGCAGGCTCGCGACTTGTGCTTCATCGACGCGCCCGGCGGCGCACAGCGCCCAGGCGTAGGTATCCAGCGTAAACACGTCCCGTCGTGATGCGAGTTCACGCCGGGCCAGGACCAGCGCTTCGTCGACAGCCTGTCCGGTGGATGCGAGATACAGTGCAAACGTACGCCTGTCGTCGACCGCACCCCGACTCATCAGCCGCTGATGCACGGCGAGCGCACGGTCGTGACGGTTTGCCGCGCGCAGTGCCTCGATGAGCGCCCACTGGTAGGCCGGCAGCGGGTTCAGGTTCGCCGCCTGCTCCAGCACCGCCACGGCGTCGGCCGCATCGCCCGCAGCGAGCAGCAGCTGACCTCTGGCCAGCAATGCCGGTGCGTAGTCGGGTAAAAGGTCGAGTGCGGTCGACAGCAGACTGACGGCCAGATCGGCACGTCCCGCCTGCAGCTCGTAGGCTGCCAGGCGCTCGTGCGCCCAGGCAGCGGCGTTCGGGTCATGCGAGCCGCTGGCGCCGGCGGACAGCTTCATCAACGCGATCGCACCGGGGAGATCGCCTTTCAGCCAGCGCACGTGCGCCGCCCGGCTGTAGGCGTACGGACCGGGCTTTAGATCCATCATGCGCTGGTAGACGGCTATCGCCTCATCCAGCGCGCCGCGCGCCATCAGCACGTCGCCGTACACGGCATAGTCCACCGGCAGTCCGCGATCCGAGGCCAGCTCGCGGGCCAGGGGTTCGGCCTCGCCGAAGCGATGCTGGCTGTACAGCGCGTGCGCGCGCAGCAGCAGGGCCGGGTTGCGTTGCTGTGGTTGCGATTCGAGGCACAGCGCAGTCTGCTCGGCAAGCACGTGGTAACCGGCATCGTACTGCTGGCGCGCGAGCGCGACGTACGCCCAGCCGAGCCGTTCGAGGTGCACGCCCCGCCGTACGCCGGCGTTGTGAATCGTTTCGATGAGCAGCTCGATCGTGCGATCAGCGTCCGCGCCGGCGCTGTGCGGTGTCAACGCAATCTCGCAGGCGTCCGCAACGCTGAGCGCTGCGCTGTCCGGCTCGCGGTTTCCGCAGCCGGCGAGCACGCCTGCGGCGAGGCCCAGCGTCAGCCAGACAATCACGTACAACGCGGCTTTCGAGGGGTGGTGGCGCTGTGTCCTGAGCATTTTCTGCGTAGCCTCCTGGCATCCTTTCCTAGCTCTACGCAGCGGGGCGCACGACTGGATGCACCCGAAAGCAAAAAAAACCGGAGGCAGTATCAGACGAGGGCGGTCGAGGCGTTGCGTGCTGGCGCGGCATCGCGCAAACGTCGTGCTCCTTTCGGAAGTGTCAGCTGCGCCCGGGTACCGGTCTCACGCACGGGACCGGGACTCTGCCGCATCGTTGCGCTTCAGACGAACGTCGCCCACGCCTCGAGCGGCTCACGGTCGGCGTAGAGCCGGTTGACGTATGCGTCCGGGTCGCGGTAGCCGATGGCCATGCCGCAGAAGATCGTCAGCTCATCGGACGCGCCGACGAACTCGGCGACCGCTTTCGGCCAGCTGCACCAGGATTCCTGCGCACAGGTCGACAGACCCGCCTCCTGGGCCAGCAGCATGAAGGTCTGCAGGAACATGCCGAGATCCGACCATTGCGGCGGTCCCATCACCTTGTCGACGAAGCAGAACAGTGCGGCCGGCGCGCCGAAGAAGCGGAAATTCTCCGCCACCCGGCGCCGGCGCGCGAGCGCGTGTTCGCGCGGAATGCCAAGCAGCGCGTACATAGCCTCGCCCACCTTGAAGCGGCTGCTGCGGTAAGGTTCCTTGAGCTTGGGTGGATACACCCTGTACGCCGGCGTCTCGGGCTCACGGCTCGCCAGGAACGTCAGAAAACGAGGCGTCGATTCACCGTTGAGCACGAAAATTCGCCACGGCTGCAGGTTGCCGCCGGACGGGGCGCGCGCCGACCTGGCGAGCAGCTCGCGCAGCTGCTCGTCGCTGACCGCGGTATCGAGAAATGCGCGGATGGAGGTACGGGTCGCAACCGCTTCGGATACGTCGATGTGCCTGCTCCGATCGTGGCATAGCGCCGATTCTACCGCGCGACGCGCCGTTCACTGAATCGCACAAGCCGGCGCCGGCGAGCGCAGTCAAGTGGCCAGCGCGGCTTTGATATCGTCAAACCGGTCCTGCACGTCCTGTTTGTCCAGCGCCTCCTCGACGCTGCGCTCACACGCGCGTGCGAGCATGTCGGCGTGGCGCTGGATGGCCTCCTTTTGCTCTGCCGATCCCGCAATGTTCGCAAGGCGTGCAAGCGTCTCCGCCAGGCGGATGAGTACTGCCACGTTGCCGCGCGCCGACTGACGGATCTCGTTGAAAGCCGTGTTGAAGAACCCGTCAACGCTTAGCGGGACGGCGCGCAGGCGGGCCCGGCCCTGCTCGTCGCGGTGCACGCAATCCGGCAGGCTTCCGTTGAGCACGCGTGTGAGCGCTTCCGCGAGCCAGTCGATGCAGGTGAGCGCGGTATACGGGTCGTTGATACCCGGAGACAGGGCCCGCAGCGCGATCTCCACGATGGCCTGGAACGCGAACTCGGGATCCTCGGCGTGGGTGCGTTTCGGGCCGAACACAATCGCGCTGCGCACCCCGGAGGCCACCGGCTCGAGGGCGTCGCAGCCGTCCCGCACCAGCGCGATCGCCTCGCCGCTGCAGACGAAATTACCGGCGCGGTACAGCAGTTTGATTTCCGTATCCTGGGCCTCGGCGAGTGCAACGAGCGCATCCACGTCGATGGTCTGCAAGTAACCGCCTTGCGCCGACTCGACCACCTGCCCGTCGACCCACGGGTTATCGAGCTGGCTCCCGGTCTCACCGGACCGCGCCGCTGCCCCGGACAGCTTTTCGATCTGTTGCGTAAGCGCCGACGCCATTCGCGCCACGACGTTGTCGGCGTGCAGCGAGGTCGCGAGATGATGAATGAACGCGATCAGCAACCCGAAGCTCACGAGTGTCAGTACCAGGGCAACGAAGATCGAGGCCCGCGGGGGCACTTCCCCGGGATCGCTCGGGTCACCCAGGCCGCTGAGCACCAGAAGCGAAAACACGAACGTCGCGACAAACGTGCCTAGCACCAGCTGCGTCATCCGGTCACGCATGAACAACGAAAGCAGGCGCGGGCCCAGCTGGCCCGACGCGAGGGTGAGCGCAACCAGCGTCATGGAGAACACCAGGCTGGCCACGGTGATGATCGAACCGGCGATGGTCGACATGATCAGCCGTGCGTTCACGAAGCCGAGGCCGTGCGACCAGGGCAGCAGCCCGGTGATGGACAGGTGCAGCTCGCGGTCAAGCCGCAGCATCAGCACGGAGAGCGCGGCGGCGGCGATGGTCATCAGCGCGGGTAGAAACCAGAAGCTTTCGCGCAGCCGGTGTACCAGATAGTTGAGCTTTGCCTTCATGTCATTCGTTCACCGCCCGCTGACCAAGCACCGGTGGTGCTAGTTTGGGCGCAAGCTTTCCGGCACGAGCAGCGGATTGCCTGAGCAGGCAGGTGACACTGCTGCGCTAGCCGCTCTCCGCCTTGGCTTCGAGGCTGTCCTGATCGCTGCGCCACACCTTCAGCGGTTCGGCGAAAGTCAGCGTCCGGTAGGGGAACGGAATTTCGATGCCCGCCTTGTCCAGCGCCCGCTTGACCGCAGCGATCACCTCGTCGCGTGATTTTCGGATGTCGACCGGCGCCGAGCCCGTCCACCAGGTAACCTCGAAATCGATGCTCGAGGCGTTGAACTCCTGCGCAAGAATCTGTACCGGGCGGTCATCGGTAATCACGCTGTCGCAGGCCTCGACGGCCTTGCGGATCACATCGCGCGAGGCGTCGACATCCTCGCCGTAGGCCACGCCGCAGACAATCGTCGTACGCCGCTGATCCTGGTCCGTGCGAATCGTCAGCGGATTCTTGAACAGCAGGGCGTTCGGCACGATGACAAGCTGCCCGTCGGGCTGGCGGATGTGGGTATCGCGGATGGATATCTCTTCCACCTTGCCCTCAATGCTCTCGCATTCGACGAAGTCACCGATGCGCATCTCGCGCCGGAACAGGATGATGATCCCCGCAAGAAAGTTCTCGAACACGTCCTTGAAGGCGAAGCCGATGGCCACCGAGCCGATACCCAGACCAGCCAGCATCCTGGCCGGCGTGAGGGTTGGAAAAAGGACGATTGCCGCGATCATGATGCCGATGAGCCAGATGAGGATGCCGCTCAGATTGACGAACAGGCTCTGCAGTGAGGGACGCAGCCGTGAACCTGTGGCGCGGCGGACGAAGCGCTTTACGCCCCAGGCAACCAGCCAGGTGAGAGTGAGTATGACAATGGCAACGGCGAACTGCGGGAGCAGCTCGATCGTGCCGCGCGCGATGTCGCGCAGTTGCTCAATGAGTATTCTGGTCGCGTCCAACGGTGTGATTCCTCGGTGGCGGGTACGCGCGGACTTGCGCAAGGTGCTTCTGATTCGTGGCGCGTAGCAAGGGTAGCTCAACCACCCCCGCGGAATCCAAGTAAAATTGACCATCGTTGTGGGGCAGCCGCAAGCCCGGGCGCGGGGACATGTCTGCCCGGCAGCCGTCGCGCGAGGCAAGCTCCGGGCTGTCTCCGGTTGCGGGTGATTGCCGCGCACCTGCTACCATAGGGAACGGAGGGCGGCCATATGACTATCGAAACCTCAAAAGACGCGCAGGCTTTCAGCGAGTTCGAGCACCAGGGCTGGCAAACCGTGAGCGGCGGATACGAGCAGCACTTTGCCCGCCTGACCAGCCAGTCGGCGCCCGCCGTCCTCGACGCGGCCGGCGTAGGCCGGGGGATGCACGTACTCGACGTGTGCAGCGGGCCGGGCATGCTTGCGCAAGCGGCCCTGGCACGTGGCGCTCGCGTGACAGGCCTGGATTTCTCGGCCGAAGTAGTTCGTATCGCCCGCCGTAACGTTCCGCATGCGGAGTTCCGGGAAGGCGACGCACAGGCGTTGCCGTTTCCCGACGACAGCTTCGATGCCGTGGTATGCGGCTTCGGCATCATCCACGTGCCAGACGCGCGCCGGGCGTTGCGCGAGATGCACGAAGTGCTGAAACCGGACTGCCGCCTCGCGATCAGCGTGTGGGAGACACCGAGTCCCGCCAACGGATTCGGTCTGCTGTACGGTGCCATTCAAACGCATGCCGATCCCGACGTCGCCCTGCCGCACGGCCCCGACTTCTTCCAGTTCAGCGCAGTGGAGAAACTCAGGGCCGCCCTGGAAGAGACGGGCTTCTCCCGGATTGCCGTCGACCATGTCGAGCAGACGTGGGAATTCACCAATCCGTCCGGGCTGGTTGCGAGTTTCGTGGAGGGCGCCGTGCGCGCGCGCGGGCTGCTGCTGGCGCAGACCGGGGCCGTTCGCGAGGCCATCGAACAGGCCGTAATCGAGGGCATGCAGCAGTTCCGCAGCGCCGACGATGCTTACCGGGTTCCGATGCCGGCGCTGATCGGTTCCGGCGCCAAAGACTGATACGGAATCGCCGCCTCGCGGATCAGTTGCCCCACACCTCCTGCGCAATATCCACAACGTGCTGCAGCTTGGCACGCTGCTGGTCGAAGCTGATCGCGTTGCCGTGCACGGTGCTGGAGAACCCGCACTGCGGGCTGAGACACAGTTGCGCTGCGTCCACGTAATCCGCCGCCTCGTCGATACGCCGTTTCACCGCATCTTTGTTTTCCAGCTCACCCTGTTTGCTGGTCAGCAGACCCAGTACCACCGCCTTGTCCGCGGGAACGAAACGCAGCGGCGCGAAGTCGCCCGAGCGCGGATCGTCATACTCGAGAAAGAATCCGTCGACGTCGACTTCGTTGAACAGCGCCTCGGCAACCATCTCGTAGCCGCCCTCGGCGACCCAGGCGCTCTTGAAATTACCGCGGCACAGGTGAATGCACACGCTCATGTCGTCCGGGCGTCCGGCGATCGATTCGTTGATCAGGCGCGCATAAGTATGCGGAAGCTCGTCCGGGTCGTCACCGCGCTCCAGCGCGCCCTGACGCAGCTTCGGATCGCAGAGATAGGCGAGGTTGGTGTCGTCGAGTTGCACGTAGCGGCATCCGGCATCGGCCAACGCCTTGATTTCAGCCTGGTAGCAGACCGCCAGGTCGTGGAAGAACTCAGCCAGATCCGGATAGGTCTGTGCATCGATTGCCTCGCGGCCGCCGCGGAAATGCACCATGGTGGGCGAAGGAATACACACCTTGGGCCATGCGCCGGTCAGCGATTCGAGGAATTCGAAGTCGGCAACCTGAATCGGCGCGGCGTGGGCGAGCTTACCGGTGACTGTCAGTCGCGGCGGCGCGAAATCGACCTCGCCGTCAGCGCTGTGAAATTTCATCGCAATGCCGCCCTCGACGGAAACGCCCTGCAGTTGTTTCAGGAAATCGATGTGAAAATACGTGCGCCGGTACTCGCCGTCGGTAATACCGCGCAGCCCGACCTCTTCCTGCAGCCGCACCGCGTCGCGGATGCTGCGGTCTTCCACCTCGCGCAGCCCGTCGGCATCCAGATCGCCTTTGAGGAACGCATCGCGCGCTTTCAAAAGCACTTCGGGCCGGAGCAGGCTGCCGACATGGTCCGCGCGGAAAGGGGGACGTTCGGTGTTGGTCATCGACGTATCTCCTTGGCCGGCCGTCACGCTGGCGCGCCGCCGTCTGTTATATTGATTCACCCGGACTATAGCAGCAATCGTCGACGGCGCAGCGGTCCGACGCGCGCGGAGGCTCTCCCCCATGCAAGCGAACGAACTCTCCGAACAGGAACGCCGGCAACGTTGTGAGGCGCTGCTCGATATCATGCGCGCGCGCATGACCAACCGGGCCTTCGTCGCCGACGCCGTCGTCCCCGACGAACACTATGAGATGATCATCGAGGCGGCGCGGCACGCGCCCTCCGGCGCCAACGCCCAGCCGTGGCATTACATCGTGATCAAGGATGCAGCCATGAAGCAGCGCCTCGGCGAGCGCTTCGTGGAAGAGCAGCGCGCGCGCGCGCGTTTGAAAATGAAATTTCCGACGCCGAGCTACGAAGGCATGAAGACCGCGCCGGGTCTGATCCTGGTAGGAGTCGATTTTCGTTACACGCGCGCGTTCCCGGTGCTGAACGACGGCTCCGAGCTCGACCGCATGTATCAGCGCAACGCGGAGCGCATTCTGTTGCAGAGCGTGGCCGCCTCAGTCATGTCTGCACACCTGGCCGCCGCCGCGCTGGGCTACGCGGTATGGTGGGTGACCGCTATCGGCCAGGACGCCATACAGCGCGAGTTCAAGCCGCTGCTCGGCGTGCCGGACGACATCGCAATCATCGACGTCATGTGCTTCGGGCCGCCGCTCAAGGCATCCTACAAGCGCTGGAAACGCGAGCTCGGCGAGATACTCAGCTGGGACCGCTTCAACGCCGCCAACCACCCCAGCGATGACGAGCTCGACGAGTGGATCAGGAAACGTCGCCACAAAGCAATGTATCGCGACGCCTCTAACGTCGACTGACGGATCCCCTCACCCACCGTCACTCCTGGGACACGTGCCGGTCGCGGGGGCTTTCGCTCGCGTCCACGCCGATCAGGCGGTGCAGCAGATCATCGTCCTCGCGCAGCGCCTGACTCGGTCCGTCGCGCACGATACGCCCCCGGTTCATCACCACGCAACGCTCCGCGAACGACAACGCGAGGCGGCTGTTCTGCTCTACCAGCACCATGGCGATGGACGACTCGTCGCGCAGCTGCCACAAAGTGGTCTGCAGCAGCTCAACGATGATCGGCGCCAGCCCTTCCGAGGGCTCGTCCATCAACAGCACGCTGGGGTTGCCCGCGAGCGCGCGGGCAATCGCGAGCATCTGCTGCTCGCCGCCGGACAGCTGACTGCCGTAGTGCGTACGCCGCTCGTAGAGTGACGGGAAGAGCTCGAACGTCGCTTCGAGGCCACCCCCGCCGCGCGCCGCAACCTGAAGATTCTCTAGCACCGTCAGAGACTTGAAGATCTCGCGCTCCTGAGGCACATACGCGAGCCCCTTCCACACGCGCTCGTACGTGTGCAATCCGCCGATGTCGGCACCGAACAGCTCGATCTTTCCGGAACGCAGGGTCGTGTGCCCCATGATGGTCGCAAGCAGCGTCGATTTGCCGACCCCGTTGCGCCCGATCACGCTCACCGCCTCACCCGGTTGAAGCGTGAAGTCGATGGCCTCCAGTACCACGGTATCCGCGTAGCCCGCACACACCTCACGCAACTGCAGCGCCGGCTCAGGCATCGAAATCCGCTCCCAGGTAGGCCGTGCGCACACGGCTGTCCGCGGATATCTCGGCCGGTGTTCCCTCCGTCAGGATGGCGCCCGCCACCAGCACAGTGATGCGCTCGGCCACGCGAAACACCAGATCCATGTCATGGTCGATCATCAACACGGCGATCCGCGTATCCAGCGACGCGATCACGTCGAGTATCAGCTGGTGCTCGGACGTCGGCAGACCCGCGGCCGGTTCATCGAGCAGCAGCACCCTGGGCTGCTGCGCCAGGGCAATCGCAATCTCCACCAGCCGCTGGCGCCCGTAAGGCAACTCCCGGATCGGTTTGAGTGCATCCGGCACCAGCTGCAGCTTCTCGAGCAACGCCAGGGTCTCGTCGGTGACGTCTGCGCGGCGCCCCAGCGGTTTCAGCAGCGAGCCACCGATCCCGAGACGCTCGGCGACGGCCAGACGTACGTTGTCGAACACGGACAGGGCGCGGAACAGCTGGTTGATCTGAAAGGTTCGCGCGAGCCCGGCACGGCTGCGCTGTGCCTCGCTCAATCCCGTGATGTCGCGCTCGTCGAGCAGGATGCGCCCCGCACTTGGCTGCTCCACCCCGGTGATGAGATTGAGGAGTGTGGTCTTGCCGGCGCCGTTCGGACCGATCAGAGCCTGGCGCGCACCCTGGGGCAGCGCGAAGTCAATACCCTGCGTAACGTGCAGCGCACCAAAGCTCTTGTGCAGATCCTGCGTACGCAAGCTCACGCCGCTCACGATTGCGGTCTCCGAAAGCGCCGCCCGGCCGCTTCCAGCAACCCCAGCAGACCGCGGCGTGCAAACAGCACCGTCAACACCAGCACCAGACCGACGCCGAACTCCCAGAACTCCGGGCTGAGCTTGGCAAACTCGTCCTCGAGCACGAGGAACACCACGCTGCCGATGAACGCGCCGTACAGCCGGCCCACGCCGCCGAGTATCAGAATGATCATCACGGTGCCGGAGCGAGCGAAGCTGAGCACGTCGAGGGTCACGAAAACGTTGAATTGGGCGAACAACCCGCCCGCAATACCGGCCATACCCGCCGAAATGGTGTAGGCAGTGACCAGACGCCGGTAGACCGGTGTGCCGACCGCACGCATGCGCTGGACGTTTTCGCGGATACCGACCAGTGAACGCCCGAACGGCGAATGCACGAGACAGCGCATACCGACGAACACCAGAAACAGCACTGCCAGTGAGTACCAGTAGTGCGTGCGGCCCCAGAGGTCGTACTCGAACACGCCGAGCAACGGCGCGAACTCGATACCCAGCAGGCCGTCGAACCCGCCGGTCAGTCCCTCCATGACGTTGGCGAGCTCCTGCAGCAGAATCGCGGTGGCGAGCGTCAGCATCAGCAGCGTCAGCCCGTGGTAACGCAGCAGCACCAACCCGGAGCCCAGCCCGACCAGTGCCGCGCTCGCGCCCGCTGCCAGCAGGGCGGTCAGCGGCTCGTTCCAGCCGAGGTGCGCAGAGAGCATGCCGGCCGTATATG
>JAHELT010000089.1 GCA_024644045.1 Chromatiales bacterium
TCCTGGGGCATCTGTTCCCGGTGTATTTCGGGTTCCGCGGCGGCAAGGGCGTGGCCACGGCTTTCGGGGCGGTGTTCGGGCTGTCCTGGATCACGGGCGCGCTGGGACTGCTGACCTGGGCGGCGGTGACACTCACCTTCCGCGTCTCGTCGCTGGCCGCACTGATCAGTTTTGCGCTGATTCCGCTGTACTTCTGGTTCATCGAGGGCGACGCCACGCTGGCCGCGGCGCTGGTGGCGCTGTCGGCCCTGCTGTTCTGGCGCCACCGGGAGAACGTACGCCGCCTGTTACGCGGCGAAGAAGGCCGGGTGGGATCGCGCGGCTGAGCGCCCGCGGCGACGCTCAGACCGGCCCCAGCTCGGACAGCGGCCAGCGCGGGCGGGCGGCGATCTGCAGCCCGTCGCGCTGCCCGGCGGCCAGGCGCAGACAGCCCGCATAGGCGATCATCGCGCCGTTGTCGGTGCAGAACTCCACACGCGGATAGATCACGCGCGCCGCCAGCTGCGACGCTAACACTTCGCGCAATCGCCGGTTGGCGCCGACCCCGCCGGCAACGACCAGCGTGTCGTGACCGGTCAGGCGCAGCGCCCGCCGGGTTTTTTCCAGCAGTGTTTCAACCACCGCGATCTCGAAAGCGCACGCCAGGTCGGCGCGGTCCTGATCGCTGCCCGCACAAGCGCGCAGCGCGGTCAGCGCGTGCGTCTTGAGTCCGCTGAAGCTGAAATCCAGCCCCGGCCGGTGCAGCATGGGCCGCGGAAACGTGAAACGCGAGGCATCGCCCCGCGCCGCGAGCCTGGCCAGCGCCGGACCGCCCGGATAGCCCAGGCCGAGCAGCTTGGCGGTCTTGTCAAACGCCTCACCGACGGCGTCGTCGCGGCTCTCGCCGAGAATCCGGTAATCGCCGTGCCTGCGAACGTCGACCAGTTGCGTGTGCCCGCCGGAGACCAGCAGACACAGAAACGGTTCCCGCAGTTCCGCCTCGTCGAGCCGCGCCGCCTGCAGATGTGCCTCCATGTGATGGACCCCGATGCCGGGAATGCCCAGCGCCCAGGCCAGCGCCCGGCCCGCGGCGGCGCCCACGAGCAGCGCGCCGGCAAGCCCCGGCCCGGCCGTGTACGCCACACCCTCGAGCTGATCGAGGCGCCGTGCACCGCTGTGCAGAACGCGGTTCACCAAGGGCAGCAGTTTGCGCACGTGGTCGCGCGAGGCGAGCTCGGGCACCACGCCGCCGTAGTCCGCGTGCGTGGCGGCCTGGCTGTAGAGCTCGTGGGCCAGCAGCCCGCGCGCGGCGTCGTACAGGGCCACGCCCGTTTCGTCGCAGGAGGTCTCTATGCCGAGTACCAGAGTCATGGGGCAGTGCTTTTCTTGGCGCAGGCGTCGGTTTACAATGGTCGGCTCAGTGAAGCCAGCGGGAACGGATGATATCGATGCCTTATGTGCGTGTGAAAGAGAATGAACCGTTCGAGTTCGCGATGCGGCGTTTCAAGCGCTCCTGCGAGAAAGCCGGGGTGCTGACCGAAACCCGGCGGCGCGAGTACTACGAAAAGCCGACCACCGAAAGAAAACGCAAAGCCGCCGCGGCGGTCAAACGCTACCAGAAAAAACTGGCCAAAGAAAACGCGCGCCGGGTGCGCCTGTACTGACCCGACCCATGCCCGCGACGCCGCTGAAATCCCGCCTGCAGGATGATACCAAGCGCAGCATGAAAGGCGGCGACAAGCCGCGCGTCGCTGCGCTGCGCTTGATCGCCGCGGCGATCAAGCAACGCGAAGTCGACGAACGCATCGAGTTGGACGACCCACAGGTCGTCGCGGTGCTCGACAAAATGGCCAAGCAACGGCGCGAATCGATCGAGCAGTTCGCCAGGGCGCAACGCCAGGATCTGGTCGAGACGGAAACCTTCGAGCTCAACCTGATCCACGAATATCTGCCCGCGGCCCTGAGCGACGCGGAGGTGGAAGCACTGGTCAACGCAGCCATCGCCGAGAGCGGGGCGCAGAGCCTGCGCGACATGGGCAAGGTGATGGGCCTGCTGAAACCCAAGGTTCAAGGCAGAACGGACATGGCGGCGCTGAGCGGCCGGGTGAAATCACTACTCGCTTGACCCGGCGAACCCCGCGCATCCACTACCGGCGCAGCCGGTCCGCCCCGGAGCGGGCTGCGGCAGGGCGCACCACCGCAGGACCGGCAGTATGGGCAACGTATTACAGTTCATCGAAGTACCGCGGCGCGACCCGCCCAAGAAGCCTGCGCCGCTGCGCGTGCGCGACCAGGGTGAAATCTACGCGCAGTTCGACGCCGATGCCGCCGCTGCCCAGGCTGAGCGCTGCCTGGCGTGCGGCAATCCCTACTGCGAGTGGAAATGCCCGGTCCACAACTATATTCCGAACTGGCTGAAACTGATTGGCGAGGGGCGGCTGCTGGAAGCCGCGGAACTCTCGCACGCCACCAACTCACTGCCGGAAGTCTGCGGGCGCGTCTGCCCCCAGGACCGGCTGTGCGAAGGCGCGTGCACCCTGAACGACGGCTTCGGCGCAGTCACCATCGGCGCGATTGAAAAGTACATCACCGACGAGGCACTGAAGCTCGGCTGGCGGCCGGACATGAGCAGCGTGCAGGCGACCGGCAAACGCGTCGCCGTGGTCGGGGCCGGACCCGCGGGCCTCGGCTGCGCGGACGTGCTCACGCGCAACGGCGTGCAGAGCATCGTGTTCGACCGGTATCCCGAGATCGGCGGGCTGCTCACCTTCGGGATCCCCGCGTTCAAGCTGGAAAAGCAGGTGGTCGCGCAGCGGCGGCAGATCATGGAGGACATGGGCGTAGAGTTCCGCCTGAACACCTGCATCGGCGCCGACCTGGCGTTCGCGCAGCTGCTGGACGAGTTCGACGCCGTATTCCTCGGTATGGGCACCTACACGTCCATGAAGGGCGGCTTTCCGGGTGAGGAGCTGGCCGGTGTGCACGACGCGCTGCCGTATCTGATCGGCAACATCAATGCCGTGATGCAGTGGCAGAGCGAAACCCACCCCTGCATCGATCTGCGCGACCGGCGCGTGGTGGTGCTGGGCGGCGGCGATACGGCCATGGACTGCAACCGCACGGCGATCCGTCAGGGGGCGGCGTCGGTCACCTGCGTCTACCGCCGGGACGAGGCGAACATGCCGGGCTCGCGCCGTGAGGTTGCCAACGCCAAGGAGGAAGGCGTGCGCTTCGTCTGGAACCGGCAGCCGATCGCAATCGAGGGCGGCGATCGGGTCAGCGGCGTACGCACGGTCGCTACGCAGCTCGGTACGGCCGACGCCCGCGGGCGTCAGGTGCCCGAGCCGGTACCGGGCAGCGAAGCGGTGCTCGAGGCAGACGCGGTGCTCATGGCCTTCGGGTTTCGGCCCAGCCCGGCCGACTGGTTCGAGACGCACGCGATCGCCACCGATCCGCGCGGCCGCGTGGTAACCGGGGAAGCCGACCGCCTGCCGCTGCAGACCCGCAATGAGCGCGTATTCGCCGGTGGCGACATGGTGCGCGGCTCCGACCTGGTCGTCACCGCCGTGTTCGAGGGCCGCAACGCGGCCGAAAGCATCCTCGATTACCTGCGCGCATGAGCGCTGCGCAAGCCGCCTGGTGGACAAACGGCGCGTCACCGCCCGCCGCGCACGGGGTATGAGCGTGGCGGAACGAGGCAACGACCGTCTGCTGCGCGCCCTGCGCCGGGAAGCCGTGGACCGCACCCCGATCTGGATCATGCGCCAGGCCGGGCGCTATCTGCCCGAGTACCGTGCCACACGGTCCCGCGCCGGCGATTTCCTGACGCTGTGCAAGACCCCGGAGCTGGCCTGCGAGGTGACGCTGCAGCCGCTGCGCCGGTTTCCGCTGGATGCCGCGATCCTGTTCTCCGACATCCTGACCATCCCCGACGCAATGGGCCTCGGCCTGGGATTCACCGAGGGCGAAGGTCCGCGCTTCGCCCGCCCGGTGCGCGATCGGCGCGCGGTCGACAACCTGGGCGTGCCGGATCCCGAAGGCGACCTGCGCTACGTACTCGACGCGGCGCGCGCCGTGCGGCGCGAACTGGACGGCAGCGTTCCGCTCATCGGCTTTGCCGGCAGCCCCTGGACGCTCGCCACGTACATGGTCGAAGGCGGCAGCAGCCGCGATTTCCGGCACATCAAGACACTGTTGTACGACACGCCCGACACGCTGCACCGCCTGCTGCGAACGTTGAGCGATGCGGTGCAGATCTACCTGGCTGCACAGGTGTCCGCCGGCGCGCAGGCGCTCATGCTGTTCGATACCTGGGGCGGCGCACTGGCGCACGGCGACTATCAGGCGTTCTCCCTGGCTTACATGCACCGCGTGGTGGACTACCTGCGCACCGAGGCGCCGGAGATCCCCGTGATCCTGTTTACCAAGGGCGGCGGCCTGTGGCTGGAGGAGATCGCCGCCACCGGCTGTGCCGGGATCGGCCTGGACTGGACGGTGGACCTCGCGCAGGCCCGGGACCGCGTAGGGACGCAAGTGGCGTTGCAGGGGAATCTGGATCCGGCAGCCCTGTTCGCCCGGCCGGCGGCCATCCGGCAGCGGGTCGCATCGCTGCTCGCCGCGTACGGCGCCGGCCCGGGGCACGTGTTCAACCTGGGCCATGGAATCGATCAGCACGTGGATCCCGGGCACGTTACGGCGCTGGTGGAAGCGGTGCACGAGCTCAGCGCGCAGTACCACCGCCCGGGCCCTGACCCCGCCTCTAACTAGAACAGCTGCTCAGGGCTCGTCTGCTGCGTGTCGCTGCCCGGCGCACCGGAAGAATCGGGCGCCGAGGTCAGGACCGGTTTGCTCGTCGGCGCCTGCTCCTCGCGGAATATCTCGAACATGCGTTGCGGATTCTCGGCCGAGGTCACATCGCCGGTATTGCGGTCGATCAGCGCTGTGACCAGCCCGTCCGGGCGCGAAATCTTGTCCTCGACAACGTCCTTCAGCGCGACCCGCATGAAGTCGATCCACACGGGCAGCGCCGCGCGCGCCCCGGTTTCCTTGTTCCCCAGCGGCCGCTGACTGTCGAAACCGACCCAGACGGTGGCCGTGAGGCTGCCGTTGAACCCGGAAAACCAGGTGTCGCGCTGGTCGTTGGTGGTACCGGTCTTGCCCGCGATGTCGTCCCGCTTCAGCGCGCGCGCGCGCCGGGCGGTGCCGTAACGGATCACGTCGTGCAGCATGGTGCGCATGATGAACGCATTGCGCTCATCGATGACGCGCGGCGCGGGCCGGATTCTCGGCGCATCGGGTGACGCCGCCACAACGCCGGCGAGCTCGGGGTCCACGGCCTCCCCGCTGCCGGCATCGGCAGCGACGTCCAGCGCCGCAATCCCGCCGGCGGTCGCGTCGCGGCACTCGGCACACACGGTCAGGTGCTGGGACGTGAACACCACGCTGCCCTCGCCGTCTTCAATGCGCTCGATGAAGTAGGGTGATATCAGGTACCCGCCATTGGCGAACACCGAGTAGGCACGCGCCGCCTCAATCGGCGACACGCTGCCGCTGCCGAGGACCAGCGACAGGTCGCGCGGCAGCTGCTCGGCCCGGAAACCGAAACGCTTCGCATAGCGCAACGCGCGGGCGACGCCGACCGAGATCAGGACGCGCACGGAGACCAGGTTGCGCGACTTGATGAGCGCCTCGCGCAGTCTGGTCGGGCCGTAGAACTTGCCGCTGTAGTTCTCCGGCCGCCAGACGCCCTCGAGCGCCGGATCGTCGAACACCACCGGCGCATCGTTGAGCAGCGTCGCGGCCGTGAACCCGTTCTCCAGCGCGGCGGAGTAGATGAACGGCTTGAAGTTCGAGCCCGGCTGGCGAAACGCCTGCACGGCGCGGTTGAACTTGCTGCGCTCGAAGCTGAAGCCGCCCACCAGCGCGCGTACCGCCCCGGTCTTGGGGTCGATCGCCACAAGCGCGCCCTCCACATCGGGGAGCTGCACCAGCCGCCACCCGCCCGTCAACGGCGCGAGGTAAACGAGATCGCCCGGCGCCAGAACCTCATGCACGGATTTCGGCTCCGGCCCCAGGGTGCCCTGGTCGTCCAGCCGCCGCCGGGCCCAGGCAAGCTGCTCGAGGGTCAGCTCGCGCGTTTCGCCGGCCGCATTCTGCAGCACGGCGGCGTCTTTCGCGACCTGCGCCACGACCGCCGGCTCGGCCGGTTCGTAAGCCGGGTAGTTCAACAGCTTGGCGCGCGCCTCGGCCAGCAGCGCTTCATCCAATACGGTTACCGCTTCCCCTGGTTCCGCTTCCGCCGCCGCCGGCGGCGGAACGAGTTTCGCCACAGGCCCGCGATAGCCGTGCCGTTCCTCGTACGCGAACAATCCGTTGCGCAGCGCAAAGTTGGCCGCCGCCTGCATCTGCTTGTCGACGGTGGTGTACACCTTGTAGCCGCCGGTGTAGCCCTCTTCCTCGCCGAACATCTCGATGATCTGCGCGCGCACCATCTCTGCAACGTACTGGGCGTCGACCTCGTTCTGCACCAGGTACCTGCGCGCCGTTATGGGTGCCGCGCGCGCCTGAACGTGCTCCTGCGGGGTGATCAGCTCCAGCGCCCGCATCCGGTCGAGCACGTAGTTGCGCCGCGCCAGCGCGCGTCCGGGGTCCGCCAGCGGGTTGGTGCTGGAAGGCGCCTTGGGCAGCCCCGCAATCATCGCGGCTTCCGCGAGCGTCAGCTCATCGGTGGGCTTGCTGTAATAGATCTGCGCGGCCGCCGAGACGCCGTAAGCGCGATTCCCGAGGTAAATCTTGTTCAGGTAAAGCTCGAGAATCTCGTCCTTGCTGAGCCGGCGCTCGATCTGCAGCGCGAGTAGAATCTCCTTGATCTTGCGCACGTAGGTCTTCTCGGGCGTAAGAAAGAAATTACGCGCCACCTGCATGGTGATGGTGCTGCCGCCCTGCTCCTTCTTGCCGGTGGTCGCCAGCGTCAGCGCGGCGCGGAGCAGGCCCTGATAGTCAACCCCCGGATGCTCGCGGAAGCGGTCGTCCTCGGCAGCGATAAAGGCGTTGACCAGCGTATCGGGGGTATCCTCGATGGCCAGCGGGCGGCGCCGTTTCTCGCCGAACTCGGCCAGCAGCTCGCCGTCTTTCGAGTAAACGCGCAGGGGCACCTGCAGGCGAACGTCCTCGAGCCGCTCGATGGACGGCAGCTCGGGCACCAGCACGTAATAGACCCAGGCGGCGGCGGCCCCCAGCGCGAGCCCGCCTAGCAGGCCCATCGCTAGCAGAAATTTGACGGTTTTGAGCAGTAACGCACGGCCGTACATGCCGCATTCCTATATTTTTTTGTGTCCGGTCGTTCTGAAAAAGTACAAACTGGGGACGGGGATCGTGCGGCAATCATGGCCTCAGTTTTCGAGCAACACCCACCTGATCGAAGAGGCGCACACACCATCCCACCGGGCCGAACGGCTCAAGTGTGACCGGACTTTGGTCGACTACCTTCCGTATCGGGGCGGCAAAGTATATAAGGTGTATGGGGGCAGCGCGACCGATAGTAACCTTCGGCTAGTATTTTTATGTACTTGCGCCTAGAATTTAACCCATATTAACATGTATCTTACCTAACTTCTGGGTATTTCAGTGATTTTCAAGCAGAAACAGGCCCCCATCGTGGGGCTGGACATCAGTTCCACTTCGGTGAAGCTGCTCGAGCTGTCAAAGACGTCTGACGGCTATCGGGTGGAGAGCCACGCGGTCGAGCCGATGCCGGCCGATGCGGTGGCGGAAAAGAACATACAGGACGTCGAGGCGGTCGGCGAATGCATCAGGCGGGCGGTGAAGAAATCCGGCACCCGGGCCAAGAACGCGGCGGTCGCCGTGGCCGGCTCGGCGGTCATCACCAAGGTGATTACCATGCCCTCCGCGCTGAGCGAGGATGACATGGAAACGCAGATCCAGCTGGAAGCCGATCAGTACATCCCCTACCCGCTGGAAGAGATCAATCTGGATTTCGAAGTGCTGGGGCCGACGCTCAACGCGCCCGACACCGTGGACGTGCTGCTGGCGGCCTCCAAGAGCGAAAACGTCGAAATGCGCACAGCGGCAACGGAAATCGGCGGACTGACCACAAAAGTGGTGGACGTGGAGCCCTACACCATCGAGCACGCATATGAGGCGATCACCGATCAGCTGCCGGACAACGGCGTCGACAAGACGGTCGCGATTCTGGATGTGGGCGCGACCATGACCAGCCTCAACGTGGTGCGCGAAGGCCGCCTGCTGTACACGCGCGAGCAGCTCTTCGGCGGCAAGCAGCTGACCGAGGAAATCATGCGCCGCTACGGACTTTCCTACGAGGATGCCGGCCGCGTGAAGCGCGAAGGCGGGTTGCCGGACAACTATGAGCCTGAGGTGCTGGAACCCTTCAAGAGCACCATGGCCCAGCAGGTCAGCCGCTTTCTGCAGTTCTTCTTCTCGGCCGGCGACTACGACAACGTGGACGTGATCTCGCTCGCCGGCGGCTGCGCCTCGATACCGGGAATCGACGAATTCATCGAGGCACACATCGGTACTAGCACGATTATTGCTAACCCTTTTGCGTCCATGCCATTGGCGTCGCGCGTACAGCGCCAGCGCCTTAACGCCGATGCACCGGCCATGATGATCGCCTGTGGATTGGCCTTGCGAAGCTTCGACTGATGGCCAGAATCAACCTACTTCCCTGGCGCGAGGAACAGCGCAAGCAGCTGACGCAGCAGTTCGTCAGCCGCCTGTTCCTGTGCGCAGCCCTCACCGCGGTGGTCGTGTTCTACGGCTGGTACCACATCGGCTCGCTGATCGACTACCAGAACGCGCGCAACCGCTTCATGCAGGCCGAGATCCAGACACTGCAGGCGCAGCTGCAGGAGATCAAGGAGCTCGAATCCACCAAGGAACGCCTGCTGGCGCGCATGGATGTCATCCAGACGCTGCAGACCCGGCGGCCTCAGGTCGTGCACCTGTTCCACGAGCTGGCGAGCACGCTGCCCGACGGCGTGTTTCTGATGGGTATCAAGCAGTCACAGAACGCGGTCACGCTGGAAGGCCTGGCCGAGTCCAACGCCCGCGTCTCGGCCTACATGCGCAATCTCGACTCTTCCAGCTGGCTGCGCAACCCGAAGCTCGAGCTGATCGAGGCGCGCAAGGACGAAGAGCGCATCAGCAATTTCAAACTGCATCTGCAGCAGACGACGCCCAAGGAAGAGGAAACGCTCAGGCGTAAGAAGGCAGCACAGAAGCAGGAGAGTTAGAACGATGGACCTTCGCCAGACGATGGAAGACCTCAACAATCTCAATGTTGAGGATTTACGCCGGATCGGCACCGCACCGCGACCCGTGCGCGTGCTGGCTATCGTGTTCGTGTGCCTGGCCGTCGCCGGGGTCGGCTCGTACCTGTTCATCAAGCCGCGCATCGACCAGCTGGAACGTGCCGAGCTGCAGGAGCCGGCGCTGAAGGCGCAGTTCGACGACGTGCAGAACAAGGCGGCCAACCTCGGCGCGTACAAGGCTCAGCTCGAGGAGATGCGACGTTCTTTCGGCGCCATGCTGCGTCAGCTTCCCGATACGACCGACATCGAAAGTCTGCTGGTCGACCTGTCGCAGACCAGCGTGGCCAGCGGTCTTGACGTGCAGTTCTTCAAGCCCGAGCAGGAAGTGGCCAAGGAATTCTACGCCGAGTATCCGATCAAGCTGAGCGTCATCGGCAAGTATCATGAGTTCGGGCGCTTCATCAGCGGACTCGCGGCGCTGCCGCGCATCGTGACGCTTCAGGACATCAATATCCGTCCGCTGGACGAGAACAGCCCCGGCGGAGATCTGCAGATGCAACTGACAGCGGTGACCTACCGCTACCTGGATGAAGAAGAGATAGCGGCTCAGGAAGCGCAGCAGCAGGGTACAGGGAGCTAGCCATGCAGTTCAGTAAACTCGCCAGGCCATGCCTTGGCGCCGCACTCGCGGTTTCGCTGGCCGGTTGCGCGGGCGATCTGCGCGACCTGCAGCAGTTCGTACAGGAAACCAAACAGAAGCACAGCGGTTCGGTGGACCCGCTGCCGCAGTTCGAACCCTATCAGAACTTCGAGTACGAACCGACCGCGCTTCGCGACCCGTTCGCGTCGTCGCCCGGCGTCTCGGAGCAACCGGCGACGGTGGCGACCAACACCGGCGGGCTGCAGCCCGACCAGAACCGGCGCCGAGAGCCGCTGGAGTTCTTTCCGCTCGACACGCTGTCGATGGTCGGAGTGCTGGAACAGAACGCCGTCACCTGGGGCCTGATTCAGGCGCCCGACAGCACGATCCACCGCGTTCTGGAAGGCAACTACGCCGGTGAGAATTTCGGTCAAATCACGCGGATCAGCGAAGAGCGGATCAGTATTCTGGAAATCGTCCCGGATGGCCTGGGGGCCTGGGTGGAGCGTGAAGCTGCCCTGTCGTTGGGCGAACAATAGAGCGGAGCAAGCAAATGCAACGTGCAGTTAGTCGGATCGGTCACAGATCGTATGCAACCCTGTCGGGGCTTGCACTGTTGGCGGTATGCTTGGTCTTGGCATTCCCAGCGGCCGCGCAGCAGGGACCCAACGCACTCAATTCGGTTTCATTCACGACGCTGCCGGGCAACCGGCTGCAGATCGCGCTTACCATGTCCGGTCCGCCGCCGGAGCCGCAGACCTTCACCATCGACAACCCGGCGCGGATCGCGCTGGACCTGCCGAACACGAAGAACAATCTCGCCACCCGCGTGGTGCCGATAGGCGTCGGGCTGGCGCGCTCGATCAGCACCGCGGAGGCGCAGGGCCGCACCCGCGTGGTGCTCAACCTGGCATCGCTCGCCCCGTACCAGACGAGCATCGAGGGCAACACGCTGTACCTGACCCTGGATGCACAGACCGGCGTCAGCGGCACGCTGGCGAAATCGACCGAGGATGCGGCCCTGGCGGGTCAGCCGGCGGTTACCGACCGCTCCCTGGTGGAAGTGGACTTCCGCCGCGGCGAAGCCGGTGAAGGGCGCGTCATCGTGACCATGTCCGATCCCTCGATCCCGATGGACATCAACGAGGAAGGCGGCCGCGTCATCGTCGACTTCCTGGACGTCGAAACGCCGGACAAGCTGGTCAGACGCCTCGACGTGCTGGATTTTGCAACACCGGTCAAACATGTCGACACTGTGCGCGACGGGCGCAATGCACGCGTCATCATCACGCCTATCAACTTCGAATTCGAGCAGCTCGCGTACCAGTCCGACAACGTGTTCACCATCGAGATCAAGCCGATCCCGAAAGAAGTTCAGGAGCAGCAGATCAAGGAACGCTTTGGTTACACCGGCGAGCGCCTGTCGCTGAACTTCCAGGACATCGAGGTGCGCTCGGTGCTGCAGCTGCTGGCCGACTTCACCGGCATCAACATCGTGGTCAGCGACACGGTTACCGGACGCGTGACGTTGCGCCTGAAGAACGTGCCGTGGGATCAGGCCCTGGACATCATACTGAAGACCAAAGCGCTGGCGATGCGCAAGAACGGCAACATCATCCTCGTGGCGCCCACCGAGGAGCTGGCGGCCCGTGAAAAGCTCGAGCTGGAAGCGCTGCAGCAGGTGGAGGAGCTGGCGCCGCTGCGCACCGAGATGATTCAGGTCAACTACGCCAAAGCCGCCGAGATCGAAGAGCTGCTCAGCGGCGGCGACACCTCTTTGCTGTCCGATCGCGGCTCGGTAACCACCGACGCCAGGACCAACACGCTGCTGGTGCAGGATACCGAGGAAAAGCTGAGCGATATACGCGCGCTGGTGACGCGGCTCGACGTGCCGGTCAGACAGGTGCTGATCGAATCGCGAATCGTCATCGCCAACGACGACTTCAACAAGGAGCTGGGTGCGCGCTTCGGCGTCACCGGCACCACTGAGAGGACGCTGAACGGGCAACTTACCGGCAGCGGCGCGGTGACCGCGGGCATCCTCGACGGCACCACCGACTTTCTCAACGGCGACGACCTGATCAACACCAACCGCTGGAACGTGAACCTGCCGGCGACCAACCCGAGCGGATCGTTCGCCCTGGCGCTGGCCAAGCTGCCGTTCGGCACGCTGCTCGAGCTCGAGCTGTCCGCCATGCAGGCCGAGGGGCAGGGGGAAGTCGTCTCCAGCCCGCGTGTAATCACCGCCAATCAGCGCGAGGCGCTGATCGAGCAGGGGGTGGAGATTCCCTACCTCGAGGCATCATCCAGCGGCGCAGCGACCATCGCGTTTCGTAAGGCGGTTCTGGCGCTCAAGGTGACGCCTCAGATCACGCCCGATGAACGCATCATCATGGATCTGGTGGTCAACAATGACACGGTCGGCGAGCGTTTCGGCAGCGGTGCGCTGGACGTGCCCAGTATCGATACGCGCGAAGTCAGCACGCAGGTGCTGGTCAACAACGGTGAAACCGTCGTGCTCGGCGGCGTCTATCAGCAGGTAACGAGCACCGAGATCAATCGCGTGCCGTTCTTCTCCGATCTGCCCCTGGTCGGCGTCTTCTTCCGTAACACCCGGATCGAAGACGATAAGACCGAGCTGCTGGTGTTCGTGACGCCGAAGATCATCAAGGAATCCGTGGGCAATTCCGCGACCTTCTGACGGCCCGGTGACTCTCGCACCCGCGGTGTGAGAGTCACCCTCCTCAAGCGGCGGCCCGCCGCCGCTTGGAACCTCCTCGAGAAACCGTCAGAATTGCGACGGTGATGCAAGCCAACATCTTCCTGATCGGCCCGATGGGCGCCGGCAAAACCACCATCGGCCGCCAGCTTGCGCGGCGTCTGAACCTGGATTTCTACGACAGTGATCGAGAGATCGAAAAAGCCGCGGGCGTGGACGTGGCGACGATTTTCGAGTTCGAGGGCGAAGCCGGCTTCCGCAAGCGCGAACGGCGCGCGATCCGCGACCTCGCCGGGAAACACGGTATCGTGGCAGCCACCGGCGGCGGCGCGATCCTGTGTGAAGAAAATCGCCGCTGCCTGGCGCGCAGCGGCACCGTGATCTATCTGGCCGCCGGCATCGACGAGCAGTTGCGGCGCACGCGTCATGACAAGACCCGGCCACTGTTGCAGACCGCCGAACCGCGGCGCGCGCTGCAAGCGCTGGCCGAGCAGCGCAACCCGCTCTACCAGAGTATCGCCGATATCCGGGTGAGCACCGAAGGGCGCAACGCCCGCGGCGTGGTCCAGTTTCTCGCCAGGGAACTGCAGACCCTGCGCGCGGTGTGAGGACCCCCAGCTGCAGCGAGCGCCCTACAGCATGATCACCTTGAGTGTACAACTGGACCAGCGCAGCTACCCGATTTACATCGGCGAGGATCTGCTGAACCGCCGCGAGCTGCTCGTGCCGCATATTGCCGGGCGCGCTTTCGTGGTTTGCGCGCAATCCGTCGCCGAACGGTACCTGCCGCAGGTCCAGCGCGCGCTCGGGGGCATCGATCACGGCACGCTCCTGCTGCCGGACGGCGAGCAGCACAAGCATCTCGGCACTATCGACGACGTCGTCGGCGCACTGATCGAGCAGCGCTTCGACCGCGAGACCACGTTGATCGCCCTGGGCGGCGGCGTGGTGGGCGACATCACCGGCTTCGCTGCGGCGAGCTACCAGCGCGGTGTGCCGTTCGTGCAGATCCCCACCACGCTGCTGGCCCAGGTGGATTCCTCGGTCGGCGGCAAGACCGGCGTCAATCACCGGCTGGGCAAAAACATGATCGGCGCATTCCACCAGCCACGCTGCGTGATCGCTGATACCGCCACGCTGGGCTCCCTGCCTGACCGTGAGCTGAGCTCGGGGCTCGCCGAGGTCATCAAGTACGGGGCAATCTGCGACGCCGAGTTCTTCGGGTGGCTGGAACAGCACGTGGACGCGCTGCTGGCGCGCGACAACGCCGCGTTGAGTCATGCTATCGCCCGTTCCTGCAGCAACAAGGCCGAGATCGTGGCGCAGGACGAACGTGAACAGGGGGTCAGGGCGATACTGAATCTCGGTCACACGTTCGGCCATGCCATCGAGACCGAGACCGGCTACACCACCTGGACCCACGGCGAGGCGGTGGCGGCGGGGATGTGCCTGGCGGCGGAGTTCTCGACCCGCCTGGGCTGGCTCGAGCGCGGGGCGCAGCGACGGATCAGCGACCTTATCAGCCGTGCACGCCTGCCCACCGCGCCCCCGAAAATCGATGCTGAACGTTTTCTGGCGCATATGTCCCGGGACAAGAAGGCGCGCGGCGACCGCATCAACCTGGTGCTGTTGAAAGCGATCGGAACCGCCGCGGTGACCCACGATTATCCACTCGCCGAGCTTTACGGTATGCTGAACCGGCACGCACAAGGGTGACCCGCGCCGCGCGCGTACCCCTGGCAGGTCGTGGAGAGTGCGTGGATGAACGAACCAACTAGCGCGCTGCTCGATCCGGCCGCAATGGCCGGCATGGGCATACAGCAACAGCCGTTCGATGCGCCGCGAGAAGACAGCCTGTTCATCGATGAGTCGCTGGAGCTGCAGGTGCGCATGCTGCGCCACAACCTGCAGTACAGCAACATGCTTCAGGTGCTCTACGGGCGTCCGGGGGCCGGCAAGACCACTCTCACGCTGCACCTGATCGGTATGGTCAATCAGGAACTCGAGCTGTTCGTGGTGCGTGGCGAACGCGGCCTGACCGGCAGCCGTATCGTCGCCGACCTGCTGCGCGCAATGGAGCGGGAGACCACCGACGACAGCGCGACAGATCTGCAGGCTTTCACGCGCGAGCTGCTCACCAGCAACGCATCCGGCACACCCGCCGCGCTGGTCGTCGACGATGCGCATCTGCTGGAGCGCCGTGAGCTCGAGCAGCTGCTCACCAACACGGTGGAGATTGACCGCGGAACGCCGAACGGATTTCGCTTGCTGCTGGTGGGCGAACCGTCGCTGCGCGACAAGCTCGATGCGATCGAATCGCCGCTGCTGGTCCCGGGACGCGTGTACACCTCTGACATCAAACCGTTCTCGGTCGAGCAGACCAACGCCTACCTGGCCCACCGCTTGAGCGGCGTCGGCGCGAGCTGGCCATTCGATCACGACGAGGTGGCAAGCATCGCGGAGTCGGCCGACGGTCTGCCGGGTGCCATCGACCGCGCCGCCGCCAGGGCACTCAACCACAAGCATGCGGTGGAAACGGTGCGCGAACCGCGGCGCGCGGCTGCGCGAACCGACCCTGCGGGCAGGCCTGGGATGCTCCGTGCCGCGGCCGCGGGGCTCGTGGTGCTGATCGCGGTGGTGTGGACGCTGTGGCCCGGGGATGAGCCCGAGCCCGAAGTGCAGACCCAGCCGCTCGCGCTGCCGAATCCGCCGCCGTTGCCCGCGAACCCGGTGTTCAAAGACGAGGTGCCCTCACCCGCGCAACCGGAGCCCGGGGACACCGCACCGCTCGACGCGCCTGCGCCAGGCGCCGACGGGGCGGCACCCGGACCGGCGGTCGATCCCGTTGCCGAAGCACCGGTCGTCACGCAAACCGCATCCGTGGCGCCGCAAGCGCCTGCGATCGCGTTGCAGCCCGAGCCCGAGCCTGAACCTGAGCCCGAACCGGACACCCAACCGACCGTGCCCGAGCCTCGCGCAACGCCCGAGCCGGTAACCCAACCCCCACCCAAACGCGAGCCGGGGCCGGCGCAGAAGAGCGATTCCCAGCCACAGGCCGCCGCTGCCGGCGGCGGCCCGGCACCGGCGAGCGTTGAGCTGCCACACGACGCTGCGTGGCTCAAGGCTCAGCGCAAGGAGCATTACGTCGTGCAGCTCATGGCAGCGCACGATCTGCAGGTAGTGCGAGCGTTCATCCGCGAGCACGGCCTGGGGTCGAAAGCGGCCGTGTTCAGCACGCGGCGCGCCGGCCGGCCCTGGCACGTGCTGCTTTACGGGCTGTATGCGAACGCCGAGGTGGCGCGCGCTACGATCCCGCAGCTGCCCGCGGCGCTGCGCCGCCAGTCACCCTGGATCCGCAGCCTGGCATCCGTGCACGAGGCGATACGCGAGCGCAAACCCTGAGCCGCCGCGCCTCTGAGCGGCGCCCCGGCGCCTGTTTCTGTGTTCACGATCAGGGTGGCGTATAATTTGCCGCCGTTTGCCAACGCCGTAGACCCGATGCACCCTGGCCACGACCTCGACAACTCGCTCTACCAACCGCGGTTCGAACACGAAAACTGCGGATTCGGGCTGATCGCGAACATCGACGGCCAGGCCAGTCACTGGCTCGTCGACACCGCGATCCACGCGCTGTCGCGCATGACTCACCGCGGTGCGGTGGCGGCCGACGGCAAGTCGGGAGACGGGTGCGGGCTGCTGCTGAAGACACCGGAGCAGTTCCTGCGCCGTGCGGCGCAGGCGCTGGGCATCACCCTGGGCAAACGATTTGCCACCGGCATGGTTTTTCTGGACCGTGCACCCGGCCCCGCCGACCGGGCGCGGCAGACGCTCAATGATTGCCTGGCGGCAAGCGGGCTGCGGGTTGCCGGGTGGCGGGCGGTGCCGGTCGACACCGACGCCTGCGGTGAGGAATCGAAACGCTCCTGCCCGCTCATCGAGCAGGTGTTCGTCGACATACCCGTGCAACTGTCCGGGCAGGTGGCCGAGCACCGCCTTTACGTTGCGCGGCGCCGCGCCGAGTTGAAGCTGCACGACGACCCGGTGTTCTACGTCGCCTCGCTGTCGGGCAACGTGGTGCTCTACAAAGGCCTGGTAATGCCGGCCAATCTGCGGGTCTTCTACAGCGACCTCAGCGACCCGGCGCTCACCTCGTCGCTGGGCGTGTTCCATCAGCGCTTTTCCACCAACACGCTGCCGCAGTGGCGCCTGGCGCAGCCCTTCCGCTTCCTGGCCCACAACGGTGAGATAAACACCATCCAGGGCAACCGGAACTGGGCACACGCGCGCGGTAGCACGTTCAAGACCGGCCTGATCCCGGAGCTCGACGAGCTGCAACCGCTGGTTTCCCTGGACGGCTCGGACTCGGCAACCCTGGACAACATGCTCGAGATGCTCGTGATCGGCGGCATGGACCTGTTCCACGCCACCAAGCTGCTGCTGCCGCCGGCCTGGCAGAACGCCGAGCATATCGACGCCGATCTGCGGGCCTATTACGAGTATCACTCGATGCACATGGAATCGTGGGACGGACCGGCCGGCGTCGTGATGACCGACGGCAGGCACGCCGCGTGTGCGCTGGACCGCAACGGGCTGCGCCCGGCACGCTACGTCATTACCCGGGACCGGCATATCACACTGGCGTCCGAGATCGGGGTGTACGACTACGCGCCGAGCGACGTGCTGCGCAAGGGGCGCCTGAAGCCGGGGGAGATGCTGGCCGCCGACACCGAAACCGGCAACGTACTGCTGCCGGAGGACATCGACGAACGGCTCAAGAACCGCCAGCCCTATGCCAAGTGGCTGGCGCGTAACGTGCAGCGGGTCAACTCGACGCTGAGCAACGACCCCCCGCCGATCGACGTGTTCGACGCGCAGCGTCTCGGCGTCTACGAGAAACTGTTCGGCGTCTCGTTCGAAGAACGCGACGAGGTGATTCGTCCCCTCGCCGAGGACGCGCAGGAAGCGGTAGGCTCGATGGGCGACGACACGCCGTTTCCGGTGATGTCGCTGCGAAATCGATCCCTTTACGACTATTTCCGCCAGCAGTTCGCTCAGGTGACCAATCCACCCATCGACCCGCTGCGCGAATCGATCGTGATGTCCCTGGAGACGCTGTTCGGGCGGGCACTCAATCCGTTCGAGGAAACTCCGGCGCACGCCAAACGACTTCAGGTGAAATCGCCGGTGCTGTCGGAACGCAAGTTTCATCTGCTGATGAGCGTCGATGACCCGGACTACGCGCAGGCCGTCATCGAGTTGAACTACCCCGCCGGCGACACCCTGCGCGACGCGTTGCAGGGCATCTGTGACGCCGCCGCGCAAGCGGTGCGTGACGGCAACGTCGTGCTCGTTCTGTCCGACCGGGCGGTTGCACGGGACCGGCTGCCGGTGCACGCGGCGCTCGCGACCGGCGCGGTGCACCATCGCCTGATCCAGGAAGGCCTGCGATGCGATGCGAACATCATCGTCGAAACCGCGACCGCGCGCGATCCGCATCATTTCGCGGTGCTCATCGGCTACGGTGCGACTGCCGTGTACCCGTATCTCGCGTACGCAATCATCGACGACCTGCTGCTGCGCAGCTCCGCCACCGACAGCGACCAGGCCGTGCTGCGGCGGCAGTACCGCCGCGGCATCAACAAAGGACTGTTCAAGATCATCTCGAAAATGGGTATCTCCACTATCGCGAGTTACCGCGGCGCACAGCTTTTCGAGGTCGTGGGGCTGCACGAGGAAGTCGTCGAGCGTTGCTTTGCCGGTTCCGTCAGCCGCGTCTCGGGAAGCCGCTTCGAGGACCTGGAGAACGACGTCCGGACGCTGGCGGCCGAAGCGTGGAATCCGCGGAAGACGCGCGTGCAGGGCGGCCTTCTCAAATACGTGCACGGCGGCGAGTACCACGCCTTCAATCCGGACGTCGTGCAGACGCTGCATCAGGCGGTGGAGTCCGGCGAGTACGACGACTATCTGAAGTTCAAGGCACTGGTCGACGGACGCGGCCCGATGGTGCTGCGCGACCTGCTGCAGCTGCGCACCGGCGCGACACCGATTGCGCTCGACCAGGTCGAGCCGGCCGAGGCCATCCTGCGCCGCTTCGATTCCGCGGGCATGTCGCTCGGGGCGCTTTCGCCGGAGGCGCACGAGACGCTGGCCATGGCCATGAACCGGCTCGGCGGGCGTTCGAATTCCGGCGAGGGCGGTGAAGACCACGCGCGTTACAACAGCGAGCGCACCTCGAAGATCAAACAGGTGGCTTCGGGGCGCTTCGGGGTCACACCGCACTACCTGGTCAATGCCGAGGTGCTGCAGATAAAGATCGCGCAGGGCGCGAAACCCGGCGAGGGCGGCCAGCTGCCCGGGCACAAGGTCAACGCGACCATCGCGCGCCTGCGCCATTCGCGGCCCGGAGTGGCCCTGATCTCGCCGCCGCCGCACCACGACATCTATTCGATCGAAGATCTGGCGCAGCTGATCTTCGACCTGAAGCAGGTCAACCCGCGGGCACTGGTATCCGTGAAGCTCGTCGCCGAAGCCGGCGTTGGCACGATCGCCGCAGGCGTAACCAAAGCCTACGCGGACCTGATCACCATTTCCGGGTATGACGGCGGCACCGGGGCATCGCCGCTGACCAGTGTCAAGTACGCGGGCAGCCCGTGGGAGCTGGGCCTGGCCGAGACCCACCAGACGCTGCGCGCCAACCGGCTGCGGGACAAGGTGCGCGTGCAGGCGGACGGCGGGCTCAAAACCGGCCTGGACGTGATCAAGGCTGCGATCCTGGGCGCCGAGAGCTTCGGG
>JAHELT010000090.1 GCA_024644045.1 Chromatiales bacterium
GATTTTTTGCGACAAACTCGCAAATTGAGCGCCGACTAATATTGCATCGCAGCATAAGTAGCTCTCGGTCGGCTTTGTCGGCGAAGGAGAATAACTCACCCCTCCGCAGTATGGCTGGAGCACCCCCGATAACCGACAGACGTCCACGTCGGTCCGTAGTCGGGGCCATTCCTGACAGTCGCCTCGGCCCGCATTTCTTCGGCTCTGCCACTAAACAGCCAGCGCGATTTAGCTGTTGCGATGCAACACAAGTCGACCGTTGTCGACTCTCAAACGTGCCAAACGGTTAGGTCTTCTCATTCCAGCCATAAGAATTGTCTATGGAGTCAAGTCAATTCAGTTGTAGCGACCTGGAAAAGCCAGGATTCTCCACTACACTTTCCCTGTAGGCTGAGATCAGCCTAAAACTAAACTATAGAACGACGTCGCGAAGCAGGATGCTCGCTGCGCCTGAATCTAGGCAAAGCGATGGTCCATCTACAGCGCACTCAAGCGCCGCGCAATTTCGTTTCCGATTCGCCGGTTTCGTTGCTGCAATTGAGCGGCTGCGAGGAAAATCGTGGTGGCCCTGGTACCACCGACGTCGTCAGCACCGACCCAGCGGTTACCACTTCGACCAATACACTGGTTGCCAATGTGGACCCGCGTGGAAACGTCGCCGTTGGACCTATCACGGCTCCAAACGCAATCACGAGTGCGACCCACCGGCTGAGCCGGCATCTACATAACACTCATACGCAGACAGTAGCGGCACACGTCTGCGACGTCACGAACGACAATCGCGATGTGGTCGACGAGACTGCACTGTGCTAACGCGGCTTTATCCATATCAGTTGACGCAACTGCGGCAGTGAGCTTTTTGAATTCGACGATCCATTGTCAACACGCGGGTATCCGCACATCATGTCGCGGGCGCACAGTCAGCGCTTTCATGTGCGTCGGAGCCCACGGCGAGGACAAACAAATGACTACCGGAATAATGCATCCATGGGCTCGATGGCACGACAACATGAAACAAACGTTCTTGGTCACCAAGCTACTTATTTTGGCTTGCAGCTTAACACTTGCTGCTTGTGGAGGAGGTGGCGGCTCACCTGCAACCACACCTCCCACACCCCCAACTCCTACAACCATCACAGGTAAAGCTGAAGCACCGGGCGGTGTGATTGCTCAGTTTGAGACCGGCAAACCCATTCTACTGGCTACGATAGATTTCATCTTGCCTTCGGTCCGAGCTGGAATTGCCGGGCTTCAACCGGTGGGTGGTGCCACGGTAGAACTCATTCGAATTGACAATGACGGTAACCAGGTTGGTACGGTGCTGGCGTCAGCAATCACTTCTATAACCGGTAACTACAGTCTGGATTTGCCCACTGGAGTTAGTCTCGCAGGAGATTTGGTCGTTCGAATATCCGGTACTACCGCATCGATGAGTGCGATGGTGGTTGACGAAACGGTTAATATAAACCCTATCTCCCAGTTTTTGCTGACCAAGTTTGTTGACTATCCTGCCCTGATACTGGCTGACCTGCCCGTCGATCAATTGGTTGAGCTTAACGGCAGGGTAGCAGAGTTTGATTTAACGGCGACCGCTGATCTTTCTACGATGCTAGCCCAACTTGAAGCGGAAGTGGGCGGGTTTGTTGACGTTGGCGTGGCTGTCATTGCCGCCACACCCGATGATGGAACAGCGTCTGCAGCAGCAGCAGGTAACTGGCATTCTAGTCTGGTCGGACTTGGTGTTGGTGTGTTTGGCTCCGTTGACCCGGCTGCTGCTTTGATTGCGGGTATAAACTCCGAAACGGGAACGACAGTTACGGATGCCGGTAACGGTAATTTGACGATCTCTTCCGGAACGACAGTTATAGATGCTTCCGCCGATTACGTAACACTGCCGGACGGAAATCGAACTTTCGAATACCGCATTGTACTCAACACCGCAGCGGATTCCTCCCTGTTCCCCGCCGTAATTGACGCGGATAGCAACATTAGTATTCCAATTCCGATCGTAGAAGACCTCGATCCAGGTGATGACCCAGAGTTTGGGTGGCGTTTTCCTCCTAACCTTCTCTTACGAGCCGGAACCACAACTGGCAACACCTATGTTGCGAATAATAACTTCGCAGCCGTCGGTTATGGCACTGTTGATACAAACAATGATGGTCTAAGAGACGCGATCAATCCGGCTGATCGCCGAGCTACTCTTGCGCTTACTCAGCTGCAATTGTTTTTGAGGCAGGGCACTAACTTGACGGGAGCGAGTCTGGATGGCGACTATGGCACCATCTCACTACGTTCGCATTTTAGTTCGACGCCCCAGGGTATTTTCGAAAGTACGGTAGGCGTCATGAATCTGACTGTCGGCACAGCCACGATACAAGCCAATACGCGAGAAACTCAACAGGTTATCCGTACCCCTGTAACGCTTACCGATGTAACCTTAACCAACAACGGATTGTTGGAACCCGGCGCGGTATTCCCTTACACGGTCTCCGCAACAGGGAGGGTTGTACTGGATTTCGCCGGTGACTCAAGTGATGTACTGGAAGGCTTTACCAATGCCGATGGGAGCGTGATCGTTTTTGTCGAGAGCGAAGCTATAGGTGCTCCCACGATAACCGACGTGAGCTCCGGCATGCATGTTTCGGTGAAACTAGGAACTGAAATGGAGTCTTCACTGAATGGTGCTGGGTATAAATTGTATCGTTTGGTACATGGCATGAGGACCAACGGTTATTCTGAGACGACTACCCTGGGCAACGGTACGGCTGTGTTTGACGCAAGTGCGACGACAGCGTCGATCAACGGTACTGTACGGGGCTTCTCTCAAAGCACCGATACTTCCCCAATTGATCCGCTAACATCGGTAGATCCTGCTGCTGTCTACACGGTAGATTCGATCGCGGCGAACGGAGCGATTGCGATGAGTCTGTCGGATGGCACGACTACCGATGCGTTAGAGGGGTTCATTTCTGCAGATAGTAATCTGCTAGTAATGCGAATTGTCGGGAGCGACACGGGTGGAGGAAGGGATATCGGTATGCTGATAGGCGTGAAACAATAGTTACAACTTCAAACTGAGACATGAAGGCCGGGAAGCTATTCTGGCCTTCCCCACTCACGACTGGTAGGAACGAACGCCGTTCCTGTCTATCCTTGTGCGACGCAGCATAGTCGCTAGTTTTAGCCCTTTCGAAATGTCGGAAAAGTCGGCGTAGCCGCCATCTGGTCACGAGCGGATTTGGTCGGCTCAGGGGGCCTATAGCGGACCTACGGCGGCGGTGTATATCCAATGCGTGACTTTACCGACAATTAGTAAAACGAACCTATAACGTATTGATTCCAAACAGCACGAAACACCACTACCGGCATGGTCGGTGAAATCGGTTTTTGCCGGTGTATTCAATCTGTTAGCGGCGATGCGTGCTTGTAATGGGGTGCAGGTGGTCGGAGGTTCGAATCCTCTCACCCCGACCAAAACACTTAATAAAATCATATTGTTACGCTATCCCTGCGGCGTTTTCCGCGGCCCACTGGTAGTAATTCCTTTTCCTGAGTTTTCCTAACACAGCGCTGGTCGTTTTGACCTGTGAGCACAGAGTGCCCGTATTGACATTGTCAATACGCTCAAATCATACTGGCTTGATGGACGAGCAGTTCGAGCTGAATGGAGTCTCCTTCATCTGGAATCAGGCAAAGGCCGAAGACAACGTGAGGAAACACGGCATTGCTTTCACACAAGCCGCCGAAGTGTTCTTCGATCCGTTCCTCCGAGTTGTCGATGCCCGTTCAGACGATGAGGTACGCGACGCCATGATCGGGATGGACGAGCGATGGAACCTTTGTCGTGCACATCGTCTTCGAACACGATTCGGTTCGGCTCATATCTGCTCGTAGGGCTACGCGAAACGAAAGGCGCCAGTATGAAGATTGAGAAGCTGAAAACCCGACTCGCAAAAGACCGGCCCATGGTTTCGGTCACGCTTCGAATGCCTGAAGACGTGATCGAGGACATGAAGCGCATCGCGCCGCTACTGGGTTTTTCCGGCTACCAACCGCTGATTCGAGCGTATGTAGGTCAAGGCCTGAGGAAAGATCTGGAACGCTTGGATAACGATGTCATTACAGGTCTCGTGGCCGGACTCAAGAAGCGGGGAGTGAGCTCAGCAGTCATTGAGGAAGCGCTCGCAGAGATCACTCACGACTAAGTCGACATGCTCGGCGTGGTGCTTGTTCCGATCATGCGGCCAATGCATCGCGGTCGTTCGCATGTCACTCGACGTTTGCGAATCATTTGAATTCAGTCACCGATGACGATCATTGAATCGACTTGCATACGTGGCCCATTGTGCCAGGGGGATCAAAGCGGGTTCTCTGAAGTGCCAAGGCCATGCATCGTCAATTTGCCGGGGCACATCTGCGATTGGTGAAAACCATTCATTCCAGTGAGTCTGACGCGAGGCGAGCGCTTGGTTCGTCTGTGCAAGCTGCTGCAAAATACCGTTTCGTCCCTTCGAGCGAGGGCGCAGCAGGAGAAGGACATGGCAAGCAGTCACCTACTAGCTGACTTGGGGCGGGCTCTCGAGCTTTTGAGGCAGGTGGATGAAAGCAAGCTGGGCTTTCCCCCTGACCCGCATGTCTCGCCCGATGTTCATCGGCTGACCGGGATAAAGGAGTACCCCGCGGAAACGCATCTGGCCAACCTGCAAGCTCGAATCGCAGCTGTCGTAGAGGCGGGCGAGAACCTGGAGACGCGGAGCCCTTCTGATTACGTATCGAGATTGATCGTCGCCTGCGCCAGGCTTGCGCCCCCAAGCGATGATTGAGCAGACGCGATCATCACGGTTGCGCTCCCCGGTTGTCGGAGATTAGCCACGACTGAGTCGTTTTCGATCGCGTAGCTTGGATCCGGATATCTGGCGGATTAGCAAAACCCGCCTGTCACGTATTGATACGAAACAGCACTAAACACCACTACCAGCATGATTGGTGAAAACCGTTTTTACGAGCAGATTCAATTGGTTATCGCCGGTGCATCCTTGAAATGGGGTGCAGGTGTTCGGAGGTTCGAATCCTCTCACCCCGACCGAAATCCCTTGGTCCATTTCGGAGACATAGCCAACACTTTCGGGGCGAATGGCTGGACGGCCGGGGGCCCCGGTCCATACGTGCTGCGCCGGGCAGCCTGGAGGGCAGTGTTGCATGACTCAGCGCTGTCTTCCCTCGATAAGTACCATCGATCGTCGGCAGCAAAATTATCGTTTTGCCGGTACTCGGTTTTGGCGTACGAAGCAATTGCGTCGATTAGCGCGCTCGGTTCGGGTTGTCCGGGAGTGTTCGGGCTTGTTCGGCTGCGGTACGCCTCAGTTACCGCGTTGTGTATTACCTTCCTGACGTCCTGTTCGGGCGGTGGCGGTAACAACACTACTTCCTGCGGGGGGCGGTGCCCGCGTGCTGACCGATGGTCACGACTACGATCCCTCGAAGATCGTGCCCTACTACCGGTTCGTCGCGCGCAATCCCACGCTGTTCGAGATACCGCCGGTGGCGCGCGCGACTCGCGATCGTGGCCGGACGACCCATGGCCAGGGCCGATACATCGATTTGAATCGCGTGGCTCGGATCCGGATATCAATGCGGTCGACCCTTAGCCGTCATTGAGTGCGAAACCCTGAAGCCTGTTATCGCTGCGTCTGGTAGTCAGCGATTCCTCTAGGGCGTAGCATTGGCTCGCAGAGCCGTGCCGCAAGGGGCGCGGAGGCCGCTGTGCCCGGGACGGTCAGAGTACGAGTATGGGAGATGGAATGAGAAGCGACGTCGTAGTGATCGGCGGCGGTGCGATCGGCGCGGCAGTCGCTTATTTCTTGAAGCTCCTCGATGCCGGCACTGCCGTCACCGTTCTGGAGCGCGACCCGACTTATGGCCAAGCATCGACGCCGCGAGCATCTGGCGGCGTTCGCCGGCTGTTTTCTTTGCCGGAGAATATCGAACTCTCAAACTTCAGTATTCTGTTTTTCGACGAGTTCGCAGAGACGATGGGGGTCGACGGCGTGGAGGCCGACATCGGCCTTAGGAAGAATGGCTATCTTTTTGTCGTTCCGCCGTCTGCACGCGATGTGCTGAAGCGAAACTTCGACACCGAGCAGCGGCTGGGATGTAACGTCGTATGGCTTGAGCCAGATGAGTTGAAGCACAGGTTTCCCTCAATGAACGTCTCAGACCTTGGCGCCGCCGTGTACTCCCCTGATGATGGGTGGCTAGATCCTCACCGCGTTCTAATGGGCTTCCGGAAGAAAGCAGAGTCAATGGGCACGGAGTTTCTGGCGGACCAGGTCACCGGGCTCGTTCGGCAGGGAAACAGCGTAACCAGCGCAAAGCTCAAATCGCGTCGGCAAGTTGAAGCGAGCCAGTTCGTCAACGCGGCGGGGGCTTGGGCAAAAGACATCTGCGCTATGCTCGATGTCAAGGTTCCAATCGAGCCGCTTCGTCGCTTCGAGCATTACTTCGAGTGCCAAGACCCGATCGAGCCACTTCCCTACCTTAAAGATCTGGAGCGTTTGGCTTTCAGGCCGGAGAGTAAAGGGTACACTGGGGGAGTACCGACGCTCGAGGAGCCCCGTGGCTACAATTTCGATGTTGATCACGACTATTTCGAGGCTGTCGTGTGGCCCGCGCTGGCGCACCGGTTCCCGCAATTCGAAAGAACCAGATGCAGAAATACGCTCCCTGGTCTCTACGACCAGAATGACTTCGATGGTAATGCCATTATCGGACCGAGCGCCGATGGGCTTGGAAATTTCTACATGTTGGCTGGATTTTCCGGTCATGGCCTGATGCATGCGCCGGGTTGCGGCAGGGCCATGGCAGAACTGCTGTTGAAAGGGCGATACGAAACAATCGACCTTGCGCGGCTGGGCTGGCAGCGTCTGCTCGATGGTACGCCACTGCGCGAACAAGGCATCATCTAGTGGGAGTGCAGGTACGTTGACGCCATCTGGACGGCGAGACACCGCATAGTTGGCCCGGTAGGCCCGGTCATTGGGGAATCATCGGATGGCTTCCAGGAAACAGGTTCAGAAAGAATTGTGGGAGAACCCGCTCGGCACCGACGGGTTCGAGTTCGTAGAGTACAGTGCCAAGCGTCCCGAGGACCTGGCGAAGCTGTTCGAGCTACTGGGCTTTGTCGCCATAGCCCGGCATCGCAGCAAAGACGTGACCTTGTATCGCCAGGGCGGCATCAACTTCATTCTCAATGCCGAGCCCGACAGCCAGGCCGAGGCGTTCACGGAGATCCATGGCCCGAGCGCCAATGCCATCGCGTTCCGGGTCAAAGACGCCGCCCGCGCGCTCGAGCAGCTGGTTGCCAAGGGTGCTGAGCCGGTCGCGTCCGGTGCCGGCCCGATGGAGCTCAACATCCCCGCCATCCAGGGCATCGGCGGTTCGCTGCTCTACCTGATCGACCGCTACCAGGAGGGGAGCATCTACGATATCGACTTCCGGCCGCTGCCGGGCATCGATCAGCATCCCCCGGGCGTCGGCCTGACCTATATCGATCACCTCACGCACAACGTCGAGCGCGGCAACATGGACAAGTGGGCGGGCTTCTACGAGCGGTTGTTCAACTTCAGACAGATCCGTTACTTTGACATCGCCGGTAAGCTGACCGGATTGCACTCGCGTGCGATGACCAGCCCCTGCGGCAGGATCCGTATCCCGATCAACGAATCGAGCGACGACAAGAGCCAGATCGCCGAGTATCTTGAAGATCACAACGGCGAGGGGATCCAGCATATCGCGCTGGGTACGGGTGATATTTACGCCACAGTCGAGGCGTTGCGCGCTCGTGGCGTGAGCTTCATGAACACGCCCGACGTCTATTACGACATGATCAACAAGCGCCTTCCCGGCCACGGCGAGGACCTCGAGCGTCTGCGTGCAAACCGCATCCTGATCGACGGCGAGCCCACGGACAAGACGGTCGAGGAAGACATACTGCTGCAGATTTTTACCAACACCGTGATCGGCCCGATCTTCTTCGAGATCATTCAGCGCAAGGGCAACGAGGGTTTCGGGGAGGGTAACTTCCAGGCGTTGTTCGACTCCATCGAGGAGGATCAGATTCAACGCGGCGTGCTCAAGGGCAGCTGAGCACGGCGCGGCATCGGGGGTCAAACCATGTCCGAGCAAAGCTACATCGCGGGCTTCCGCAACCATGTCGTCACCGAGGCGCTGCCCGGCGCGCTGCCCGAAGGTCAGAACTCGCCGCAACGCTGCCCTTATGGCCTTTACGCCGAGCAGCTGAGCGGTACCGCGTTCACCGCGCCGCGCGAGCACAACTTCAGGAGCTGGACCTATCGCATCCACCCGTCGGTGGTGCAGTCCACCTACAGCGAGCTCGATGCTGGGCAGTTGCGCTCCGCACCGTTCTCCAGCATCCCCGCCGATCCCAACCAGATGCGCTGGGACCCGATGCCCATGCCCGATGCACCGGCCGATTTCGTCGCCGGTCTGTTCACCCTGGCCGGCAATGGCGATGTCGGCGGGCAGAGCGGGGTGGGCGTGCACCTCTACGCCTGCAACACGGACATGACCGAACGGTTCTTCTACAACGCCGACGGCGAGCTGCTGCTCGTGCCACAGGCAGGCGCCCTGTCCTTGCGCACCGAGCTGGGCCTGATCGAGGTGTCTCCCGGCGAGATCGCGCTTCTCCCGCGCGGTGTCAAGTTCCAGGTGCGCCTGTTGGCTGGCACTGCCTGCGGCTACCTCTGCGAGAACTACGGCCAGCCCTTCGAGCTGCCGGGCCTCGGGCCTATCGGCGCCAACGGGCTTGCCAACCCGCGCGATTTTCTGACGCCGGTCGCTTACTACGAGGACCAGTCGGGCGCTTTCGAGCTGGTAGCGAAGTTCCAGGGCAGGCTGTGGGTCACCGATCTCGATCACTCGCCGCTGGACGTGGTCGCCTGGCACGGTAACTACGCCCCGTACAAGTACGATCTGGCGTTGTTCAACACAGTGAACACGGTGAGCTTCGATCACCCCGATCCGTCCATCTTCACCGTGTTGACCTCGCCCTCCGGCACGCCGGGCACGGCCAACTGCGACTTCGTGATTTTTCCGCCGCGCTGGATGGTGGCCGAACGCACGTTCCGCCCGCCCTGGTTCCATCGCAACATCATGAGCGAGTACATGGGGTTGATTCGCGGCGTGTACGATGCCAAGGCGGAGGGCTTCGCACCCGGCGGCGGCAGCCTGCACAACTGCATGTCGCCACATGGACCCGACGCGGCGACGTTCGAGAAAGCCTCCGCGGCGGAACTCGCGCCCGAGTACCAGGGCAACACGCTGGCGTTCATGTTCGAGAGCCGCTACGTGTTTCACCCCACCGAGGCGGCGCTCGAGGCAACGTTCCGCCAACGCGACTACGTCGAGGTGTGGCAGGGCCTGCGCTCGCATTTCGATCCTCGGCAGCGTTGAAGAAAGACGGGTAAGCCTGTGACCGAACTGAACGAAACGCACGACCCCGCGCTCATCAGCTGGGTGGAGTCGGCCAATGCCGCCGGCAGCGATTTCCCGCTACAGAATCTTCCCTTTGGTGTGTTCCGCCGACGGGGCAGCGGGGAAGCGTTCCGCGGCGGGGTCGCCATCGGTGATCAGACTCTGGACCTCGCCGCGGCGCAGGCCGCCGGCGCCTTCGGCGGCGAGGCGGCCAAGGCCGCGGCCGCTTGCTCCGAACCGACGCTCAACGCCTTTATGGCGCGGGGGCCGGCGGCGTGGTCCGCGCTGCGCCTTGCGCTGTCGCGGGCGCTGCGTGCAGAGTCATCGGTGGCTGGCGCACTGAAGTCATGTCTGGTCGCGCAAAGCGAGGCTGAATTCGCGGTGCCGGCAAAGATAGGCGACTACACCGACTTCTACACCTCGATCTACCACGCCACCAATATCGGCAAACTGTTCCGGCCCGACAACCCGCTGATGCCGAACTATCAGTGGATCCCCATCGGCTACCACGGTCGCAGCTCATCGATCGGCATTTCCGGCACGGACTTTCACCGCCCGCTCGGGCAGACCAGGGCGCCGGATGCCGCCGAACCCGGCTTCGGTCCGTGCCAGCGCCTGGACTATGAGCTGGAAGTCGGCATTTTTATCGGCACGGGCAACGCGCCCGGTGAGCGGATCCCGATGGACTCGGCCGAAGCCCACGTGTTCGGTCTGTGCCTGTTGAACGACTGGTCGGCGCGCGACATCCAGGCCTGGGAGTACCAGCCGCTGGGGCCGTTCCTGTCCAAGAGCTTCGCCACCACGGTGTCGCCCTGGATCGTGACCCTGGAAGCGCTGGCACCGTATCGCACCGCATGGACGCGCCCGGCCGATCACCCGCAGCCGTTGCCCTATCTCGAGTCCGCGACCAACCGCGACCGCGGCGCCTTCGACGTCGAGCTCGAGGTATTGCTCGAGACGGAAACGATACGCCGTGAAAAACAGCCGCCGGCACGGCTCTCGCTCGGCAACTTCCTGCATGCGTACTGGACGGTAGCGCAGATGGTGGCGCATCACACGGTCAACGGCTGCAACCTCAACGCCGGCGACTTTTTCGGCAGCGGCACCATGTCCGGACCAGACGCCGGCAGCGAGGGCGCGCTGATCGAGATCACACGCGGCGGTAAGCAGCCGGTCACGCTCGACAACGGCGAGACGCGCACCTTTCTCGAGGATGGCGACGCGATCATCATGCGTGGTTGGTGCGGGAAAGCAGGCGCAACCCGTATCGGCTTCGGTGAAGTGCGCAGCCGTGTGCTGCGCGCATTGAGCTGACCGTACGAGGGCCATCCGCATGCGAAACGTCATCGTGACCGGCTCGACTGGGCAACTGGCAGAGCCTTTATGCAGGTGCAGACGTCACGCCGCGCTTGTACCCGGACGAGGTTCACGACGTGCAGTATCGCCGCTGGGATCAGATCCTCGTGGACATGGCGGGCCTCAGCCACAAGATCGCCTGATACGCGAGCGTCGGGCGCGCCACCTGATCCAGAGTGCCGCAGCGAGTCCCGGTATCTTCGCCTGGCAGCATTGGCCGACTAAGCGCGTGCAACGTTAGCGTTCCCGGATTTCCGGAGCCCCAGCACTTCCGCAATTCCGATGACGGTGCAACAGATGCCCATCAGCAGAACCGACAGCGCTGCGGCAGCCGGAAAGTCAGACCCGGTCTCTGAGATCTTCGAGAATAGCATGATTGGTAGAATTGAAATCTGCGTCCCCACGAGCGCAAGCGCCGTGCCGTAGGCACCGATCGCAACGGCAGAGGTCAGGCAGAATGCGGCGATGAGGCCGGGGAGAATCTGAGGCAGCATTATATCGACGTGCGCCCGCAGGGTGCTCGCGCCCGAAACGCGGGCCGCGATGATCTGCACATGGTCGAAGTTTTGTATCAGCGGTAACACGATCATCACAACGCGCGGGATCAGATAGTAGGCGTAGGCCACACCCAGACCCAATGGCGAGTAGATAAATCGGCTGATCAGGGCCGGGTCGGCCCCGAATTCTGCGAGCGTCAGGGTCACAAATCCGGCGCGGCCGAACACCAGAATGAAGCCGTAGGCGACGATCAGTCCAGAGAAGGTAAGCGGCAGCGAGATCACGAAGAGCAACGCAGTGCGCCGCGCGTCGCCGAGCCGAGCGAGATGCAGACTGACCATGAAGCCTACAATCACTGAAATCAGTGGCGCGAATGTACCCAGCGCGAGGCTGCCCTTGAGCGAGTTCCAGAAGATTGGATCCTTGAGCACGGTCGCGTAAGCGTCCGAGGTCAACGACTCGCGCAGCACCGCGCCAAGCGGCAGGATGAAGAAAAAAACGAGGACGGCGACCCCCGGCGCCATGAACACACGCATGAGACCGGTGGTCGGCATCGTCCCCGCCTGAGTCGGTGTTGCTTATTGGCCGAGTACTTTCTCGGCCCAGGCTTTATCGATGTACGGTTTCTGCGCCTTGGCCTGAGCGACGTCCAGCGGCTTGAGCTGAGGCGCGGCAGGCATCGCGGCGGCGACGGCGGCTGGCAGCTTCACGCCTGGTACGGATGGGCGCACGTAGCCGTCGGCGAACCGTGCCTGGCCTTCGTTGGTCATGATGAAATTGAGCCACAGGCGCCCGGCGTTGGGGTTCGGGCCGTTTTTGACCAGGCTGATAGCGTAGGGCGCGGCGGCGGACGCTTCCTCGGGAATAACGACGGCCACGGCATCGCCCATCCCATCCTTGAACTTGGCTTTCAAGCCGTCGTTCTCGTAGCCGATCCAGATCGGGATCTCGCCCTTGATGAACTGGGCGTAAGGGGTGGTGCCCACCACGCGCAGCACATTGCCGTTCTTGTGCAGCTTCGCCAGGTAATCGAGGCCGGGATCCACGTTGTCCATGTTGCCGCCGTTCGCAAAAGCAGCGCCGAACACGACGACTTGACCCTGCCCGGTCGAGCGCGGATCCAGATACACGATCGCGTTCTTGTACTCGTCTTTCATCAAGTCGGCCCAGCGCCGCGGCACGTTCTTTACCAGCTTGGTGTTGACCAGGAAGGCCACGTTCAGGGTGTGGATGGTGAACCACTCGCCTTCGGGATGCTTGAACGGCGCCGGCAGCTTGTTGAAGTTCACCGGCTTGAAGCCGCCGACGAGACCCTTCTCGGCCGCATCCAGCGCGGACCCGGCGAAGTAATACGCCGTGTCGGCCTGCGGGCGGTTACGGGATTTGTCGAGCGCGACCACGGTTGCCCCGGAGCCGAGGTCGTTGTACACCATCTCCACTTCCGGGTAGCGTGCCTTGAACGCTTTGAACTGCGCTTTCCAGTTCGCCCAGGTCGGCCCTGTGTCGAATGACACGACCAGGCCTTCCTTGGCCGCAGCCTCGTAAAGGACTTTCTCTCCGCTGTAGAGTTCGGGCCCGTCCAGCGCCAAGGCGGCTGCGGGTAACATCAGTGCTAGCGCTGCGATTGTTGATAGTGTTCTCATGACAAGCTGCTCCTCTGGCTGTTTCAGTGAGTATTATAGTAGCCGGATCCATTCCGGCGGTATCGACACGGCGGCCACCTTGTCGCGATGGGCAACCTCCACGCTAACGACGCCGCCGTGCACGGCGAAATCGAGCCGGCGCTGGGCGCCAAGAAAACGATCTTCGGTGATCTCCCCGGGAAAGCGGTTCGGCCGGTTGGTGTCGAGCGAATCGTGTGTTAGCACGCGTTCCGGTCGTACCAGCGCCGTCACGCCCGTACCCGGCGCGACGCCGTTGGTATCGCACCGCAAAAAGCCGATCGCGGTTTCCACGCCACCGTCGCGTGCGGTGCCGTCCCACAAATTGGCGTGACCCAAAAAACCGGCTACGAAGCGGGTCGCGGGCTGATCGTAAATATCTGCCGGTGCACCGACCTGCTCCAGCCGCCCGTCGCGTAAGACAGCTACCCGGTCGGCGATCGATAACGCTTCCTCCTGGTCGTGGGTAACGTGCAGCGTGGCTATGCCGGCGTCGCGCTGCACGTGGCGGATTTCGTCGCGCATCTCAACACGCAGACCTGCGTCGAGTGCTGACAAGGGTTCGTCGAGCAACAAAGCACGTGGCGCGTGGATCAGTGCGCGCGCCAGCGCCACTCGCTGGCGTTGCCCACCCGAAAGGCTTGCAGGGCGGCGCTCGGCCATGCCGGACAGGCCGACGCGCAGGAGCATCTCTTCCGCCCGTTTACGCCGCTGCATGGAGGGCACACCGCGAACCTTCAACGGATAGGCCACGTTCTCCCATACCCGCATGTGGGCGAACAACGCGTAGGACTGAAACACCAGGCCCAGGTCGCGCTTCTCGGGCGGTTTGCCGGACGCGTCCTCGTCGTTGATCAGGATCTGTCCGCTGTCCGGCACCAGGAACCCGGCGAGCAGCATGAGCAGGGTCGATTTGCCCGATCCGGATGGACCGATAACCGCAATGAGCTCACCCTCGCCGATCGTCAGGGAGATACTCTCGACGCCCGCACTGGCGTCCGGGTAGTGGAACGACACGTTTTTGAACTCGACACTCACCGCACTCTCACCCACTGCGCGCCGCGTGCACGGTCAGCGCGCTGGCGACGCCGGCGCAGGTCGCAAGCCCCAGCAACACCACAGTCGCCGCGCACGCGAAACCGGTGGCGCCGTAGAACGCCTGCAGCAGAAGGATCGGGTACGTCCGATTGAGAAAGCCTGCGACGAGATTGGAGAACTGGAACTCGCCGATCGATATCGCCGACACCGTGATCAGTCCCGACAGCAGACTGTAGCGCAGGCTGGGCAGCACCACATCAACAAAGCGCTGGCGGAAGCTGGCGCCCAACGCTGCGGCCGTGCGTTCGATCTCGACCAGCGCCAGTCCGCGCATATCCGCCAGCAATGCGTTCAGCAGATACGGCATGGTCAGCACCACGTGGCCGGCGATCAGCAGCCAGATCGAGCCCAACCAGGGCAGCGTGTCCGAGGAAAACACGAGGATGAATCCAAACGCCAGCACAAGTTCCGGCGCTGCGATGGGCATCACCGACGAAATCCGGGCCGCTATGCCGACGCCGGCGCGCGCACTGGAGTGAATGGCGTAAGCGAGCGGTACAGTGATCAGAACGTTGATCACACAGACGGCACCGACGACCTTGAGGCTGGCATAGAAGGCACGCTGAAAGCTGGGATCGCTTGCAAGCTCGGCGTACCAGTTGGTGGTAACCCCCGAGGGCAGCAATGAGTTGGTCCAGTTCTCGCCGAAGGAACCCACCACCAGCAGGATGATCGGAGCAAACAGGTACAGGAGGTATACCGATGTTACGGCTGCCATGATTCTGAACAGTCTGCCGCCGGGGTTGATTCTAGACGGCGCAGCCTTGTCTGCGAGAAACGTAGCATATCAGGGTGCGGCGCGCGGCCGGTCGAGGCTCAACAGTCTGCGGGCGATACGCACCCGTGCCTCCTCAACATCCTCGCACACGATGGCGCCCGGTACCTCCGGCGCGCCTTGCAGCGCCAGAACCAGGCGATCGAAATGCATGCCGAACGCCATTTCGGTCAGTGTGCCGTGCCCACCGCCAATTGCGACGAGCGCGATTGCGGCGCGTGCGATGATGGCATTGCGCGCCGGGCCGAGACCGGTTGCGATCGGGATAGCGACGTGGTCGTTGGCGTCGTACCACTCGTCGTCAGGCAGGATACCGATCATAGACCCGCCCGCCGCGCGGCAGCCGCGCGAGGCGGCTTCCATCACACCGATGCGACCACCGCAGATCAGCTTGAAGCCGGTCTCGGTCAAGCGCCGGCCCAGCGCTTCCGCTGTCGCCAGTTGTGCTGCGTTCGCCTCTTTCGGGCCGATGATTGCGATCGGAACGCCGCGCAGCAGACCCGAGGCGGAGAGCCGTTGAACGGCTTCCGTCGCGGTCACCGGCTCGGATTCGGCAGGTGCTACCGCGGCAGCCCAGCGCAGTTGCCAGGGGTCGAAGACCTCACTCCCTCGGTGCAGCCGCCCGGAACGGCTGCACAGCCGTAGTTCGTCGCTGTCCGGTATCAGGGTGGCGGCCATTGTTCTCTCTCATTGCGGCCGTTGCAGTCGCCCAATGTAATTCAGGCCCTACCGGCTTGCAATCGCCAGGCAGCGGGCGTGCGCATGAATAACGGCCTGGAGTCAAGTCTACGCATTACACATTCTTGTGCGTAATGCGTAGACTTGACCCCATTTGGCTTAGTGTGTACTTAACAAGAGTTAGGGCCCATGGAAGCAGAGCCACTTCCACGTAAACTCGCCGCTATCCTTTACGCGGATGTTGCAGGGTACTCGCGTTTGACCGGAGCGGACGAGGACGCGACCCACCACCAACTGCGTCAGGCCCTCGATCTAGTAGGCGCAGCCATCGAGCAGTATAAGGGTCGAGTAGTGCACTACGCTGGGGATGCCATCCTGGCGGATTTCGGCACTGTCTCAAACGCGCTCAGCTGCGCCGCTGCCGCGCAAGAGCAACTTCAAGCCCGCAACGAGCTCCTCCCGGAGGAGCGTAGACTCATGTTTCGCATGGGCGTGAACATCGGCGAGGTGATCGAGGACCGAGGGGAGATCTACGGCGACGGCGTAAACGTAGCCGCCAGGCTTGAAGCACTGGCGGACCCCGGCGGCATCTGCATTTCCGAATCAGTGCGCACGGCGATTGGCAAGAAGCTGCCGCTATACTACGAGTTTCTAGGTGAACAGTCGGTTAAAAACATTTCAAGTCCGCTGCGTGCATATGCTGTGCGTTCGCAGGAGCCAGCCACCGACGCCATCTCTCCACCTGAGCTTGCGGGAAAACCGACGGTTGCGGTGTTGCCGTTCGCTAATATGAGCGACGCTTCGGACGACGAGTACTTTGCCGATGGGATCACGGGAGACATCATCACCGCCCTTTCGAAGAATCGTTGGTTGTCGGTCGCTGCACGAAACTCGACCTTTCTGTTCAAGGGCCAGTCGGTCGATGTACGCCGTCTCGCGCGAGATCTCGGCGCAGAGTATATCGTCGAGGGCAGCGTTCGCAGAGCCGGTAACAGGATACGCGTGAGTGCACAACTTCTCGATGCTAAATCGGGCAATCACATCTGGGCCGAGCACTACGATCGCGACCTCGACGACATCTTTGCAGTGCAGGATGAGATTACCGAGACCGTCGCTGGACGCATCGAGCCCGAACTCGGCTCGTTCGAGCGCCGGCGCGTGGAAAGAAAACCCACCCACAACCTCGGAGCCTGGGACTGCTACCACCTCGGGATGGTACACATGTATGCATTTACGAGCGAGGACAACAGGGAAGCCCAGAAACTGTTTCGACGTGCGATCGAGCTCGACGAGAGATTCGCCCAGACACATGCACGCCTCGCGTACTGCATGGTCCTTGAGATGGTGTATTTCGACGCCGAGCCCTCACAGAGTGTGCTCGATGAGGCGCTCAGCCTGGCGCAAAGTGCCGTGGCTCTTGACGATCAGGAGGCCTTTTGCCATCTGGCCGTCGCCCGTGTGCACCTGGCGAGGCGGGAGTTTGCCCTGGCCCTGATCGCTTGCGAGGCGGCCATCACGCTCAACCCTCACAACGCGGTTTCGTACTGCGCTTTCGCTGACGCGCTCGCGAACTCAGGTCGCCTCGAGGATTCCATAACCGCCTTCGAGGAAGCCATCAGACTGAGCCCGAACGACCCCTGGCGTTTCGCCTTTTACTCGTACGGTTCCCAGGCGCACCTGATGAACGGTCGTTTCGAACTCGCAGTGCAGTGGGCGAGAAAGGCCATTCTGCAACCCCGCTGTCAGTATTGGGCCCACGCGCACCTCGCAGCAGCACTCGGCCGTTTAGGGAAGACTGACGAGGCGAACGCTGCAATGGCCGAACTCTTGAAAATAAAGCCTGAGTTCTCCTGCACGTACGCCCGGCAGAAGCTGTTCTACATCGAAAGCGCCGACCAGGTCGAGGAATACATCGACGCCCTGCGTGATGCGGGGCTCCCGGAATAGCTCGTCCGGGTTGTGTCCAGCCGGTAGAGTTAGTCCCGGCAGCCGGCACCGTAAACGTGAAGAAAGTGAGGCCAATACCTTTGAAACGAGACGTCTGAAAGCGTGTCACCTCCCGTGAGGCGTTGTGCACCCTCAATCGGTCTTCAGATCCGGTAAGGACTGATTCTTTTCGCAACACAACAGTAGTTCCACGCTGGCTGCTTTGTGCATATGCTGCGACGCAGCATACGGCTGCAGCAACGACAGGGCGCCAGACGCCTCCGGACGCTCTCGGGGGCGGGCGCATTGCAGCGTAGGGTTCCTGCCCGGCGGGGAACGGTGCGGACGATCGATTCCGCTTGCCGTATTGTCGTATAGTAAGTTGCGCCAGCGGCCGGCACCGGCACGACGCCGGATAAGGCACTGTCATCGCTGTACCGTCATCCTGTCATATCGTTGAATTCTGCAGCATCGACGGTGTGGCGAACAATAACAGGCAGCATCAGGGGAGTCAGGGGCCGTGTCGGCAATAACGGTTGAGAACGTCACCAAGTACTGGGGCGACACCGCCGCCGTCGATGATGTCAGTTTCGCGGCGCCAGAGGGGGATTTCACGGTTCTGCTGGGGCCATCCGGGTGTGGCAAGTCCACGACCTTACGCCTGATCTCGGGGCTCGAAGTCGTCACTTCCGGACGAGTCATCATAGGCGGGCGCGAAGTGACCAACACGCCGCCAGCGCAGCGTGATCTTTCCATGGTGTTCCAGTCGTATGCGTTGTTCCCGCATCTGAGCGTGGCCGAGAACATTTTGTTTGGCCTGAAGGTGCGTAAAGTGTCCCGTGCCGAACAGCGCCGGCGCCTGGAACGCACGGCCGAGTTGCTCGGTCTGTCGGCGTTGCTCGACCGGCGACCTGCGCAGCTTTCCGGCGGTCAACAACAGCGCGTGGCGCTCGGACGCGCGATTATCGGCGAGAAACCCGTGTGCCTGATGGACGAGCCCCTCTCCAATCTGGACGCCAAGCTGCGTCACGAGATGCGCCTGGAAATCCGGGCATTGCAGCGTGAGCTGGGTATCTCGATGGTGTATGTGACGCACGATCAGGCCGAGGCGATGAGCATGGCGGACCGCGTCGTGTTGTTACGCGACGGTCGTGTTGAACAGATCGCACCGCCCGAGGAAATCTACCAGCACCCCGCCAGCACGTTCGTGGCCCGTTTCATAGGAACGCCGCCAATGAATGTACTTCGCCTCAGCGAACACGGAAACGGTACCGTGATTGACGGTCTGGAGGAACCCGCGATCCTTGCGCACGGCGAATCGGACGTCAGCCTCGGAATACGTCCCGAGGACATAGAAATCAACGAGCGTTCCGGCGTGCCCGCGATCGTCAATGCACTGGAGTACCTCGGCGCGGACTCGATTGTGGAATGCTCGATTGGCGAACAACAGCTTGCCGTGCGAACACATGGGCGGATCCGGATCGATCCCGGGACACGCGTCCTGCTCGACTGGCACGATGAGAGGATACACCTGTTTCGAACATCTTCTGGTCAGCGCCTCGACAATCTGATGGACACTTTGCTGAACTAGCTCGGAAGCACCGGCACCGAAGCGTGCGATCACCAACACCAACGGAGGAAACGACAATGGGCATTCGCTGTAAAAT
>JAHELT010000091.1 GCA_024644045.1 Chromatiales bacterium
TATCACGACTCCCTGGACATCTCGCATCCCGAGCATCGCGAGCTCTCGGCCATTCGCCTGATCGCAAAGATGCCGACCATCGCCGCGGACAGCTATAAGTACTCGCTCGGTCAGCCGTTCATCTACCCGTTGAATGCGCTGGGCTATGTCGAGAACTTTCTGCGCATGATGTTCGCCGTGCCCGCAGAGGGGTATCAGCCGAACCCGACCTTCGTGCGCGCACTGGAGATCATTTTCATCCTGCACGCCGATCACGAGCAGAACGCCAGCACCTCGACGGTACGCCTGGCCAGCAGCTCCGGCGCGAACCCGTTCGCCAGCATCGCCGCCGGCATCGCCTCGCTGTGGGGACCGTCGCACGGCGGCGCCAACGAAGCGGTCATTCACATGCTGGAGGAAATGCTGAACTCGGGCGTGTCGATGGACAAGTACGTCGCACGGGCCAAGGACAAGAACGATCCGTTCCGGCTCATGGGGTTCGGCCATCGCGTGTACAAGAACTACGATCCGCGGGCCAAGATCATCCGCCAGGTGTGCAACGACCTGCTCGACGAGCTGGGCACCGACAACCAGCCGCTGTTCGAGCTGGCGCGTAAGCTGGAGCAGGTCGCGCTGGAGGACGACTACTTCATCGAGAAGCGCCTATACCCCAACGTCGATTTTTATTCCGGCATCATCCTGCGCGCCATGGGCATACCGCTGAACATGTTCACGGTCATCTTTGCCATGGCACGCACCGTCGGCTGGATCGCCCACTGGATGGAAATGATGGAAGACCCGGAGCTGCGTATCGGTCGCCCCCGGCAGCTGTATGTAGGCAATAGCAAGCGGGACTATCCCAGGTAGTTCAAGTCCCGCGTTCGGGCGGCGTGGCGTGAGCGCCCGCTGCGCGCCGGCTGGTCACGTCGACTGCAGGCGCAGCATGATCAACCTCACCAGGTCGCGGCGCATCTCCGTGCGCAGCGTCTGCTCTTCCTCGCCGCTGCTCAACACGCCCCTGCTGTTGAACACATAGTCGCGGGTCAGACGCAGTGTTTGCACCGGTTCGGCATCCCGGCCCGCAAAGCTGCGCTGAAAACTGACGCTGTGAAAGATCTCGTATTCGGTGACGTCACCGTCGCTGCCTACCGACAGCGCGCGGCGTCCGGTGAGCTCGTCGAACACCCGGACGACGGCGGTGGCCTGATCCTTGTTCTCGGCGAGCTGCGCCGCGCTGCTGCGCAGACTGCGCTTCAAACCGATGACTATCTGGCTGCGCGGATCACCCTCGACGTACGTCAGCGACATCGCCGCGGGAACCGCGTACTGACTGCGCAGCTTGAACCCGCAACCGGCGTTCGCCAGCAATACGCCCGTGCAGAGAATCGCCGTAAAGCGTTTCACGTGGCGACGACGTTGACCAGTTTCCCCGGCACCACGATCACCTTGCGAATCGTCTTACCGTCGGTGTGTCTGGCGACGTTGCTGTCCGCCAGCGCCGCCTCCTGGTAGCCGGTCTCGCCGGCGTCCGCGGCAACCGTGACCCGGCCGCGCAGCTTGCCGTTGACCTGCACCACGATCTCCAGCGTATCGCGTTTCAGCGCCGATTCATCCACCCGCGGCCATGCGCAGTCGACGATCGCCTCCTCGTGGCCGAGCGCATGCCACAGCGCATGCGTCACGTGCGGGACGATCGGCGACAGCATCAGCAACGCACTGTTTATCACTTCGCGGGCGAGCGCCTTGCGCTGCGGCGTACGCACCTCGAATCGGGCGAGCTCGTTCATCAGTTCCCTGATCGCAGCAATGGCGGTGTTGAACTTGTAGCGTCGCCCGATGTCGTCGCTGACCTTACGGATCGTCTCGTGCAGCTTGCGACGCAGCGCTTTCTCGGTTTCGTCCGGTTCGCGCCCGCCGCGCGTGCCGTCGACCTCGCCCAGGGCGATATGCCCGTGGACCACCCGCCACAGCTGCTTGATGAAACGATTGGCGCCCTCCACGCCGGCGTCCGTCCACTCCAGCATCTGATCGGGCGGCGAGGCGAACATCATGAACAGACGCACGGTGTCCGCGCCGTAGCGATCGATCATGTCCTGAGGATCGACGCCGTTGTTCTTGGACTTGGACATCTTCTCCATGCCGCCCAGGGTCACGGGCTGTCCGTCGGCGTGCAGCCGCGCACCGGTCGCGGCACCCTTCTCATCGCGTTCTATGTCGACGTCGCGATGGTTATAGAACACCCGCTTGCCGCCGTCGTCGCGAAAGAACGTCTCCGCCACCACCATGCCCTGGGTGAGCAGGTTGGTGAACGGCTCGTCGCTGTCGACCAGCCCCTCGTCGCGCATCAGCTTGTGAAAGAAGCGGGCATACAGCAGATGCAGGACCGCATGCTCGATGCCACCGATGTACTGATCCACCGGCAGCCAGTAGCGCGCCCGCTCATCGAGCATGGCATCGCCCGCGTCGGGGCTGCAGAAGCGGGCGTAATACCACGACGACTCGAAGAAGGTGTCGAACGTGTCGGTCTCGCGCTGCCCGGGGGCGCCGGTTCCCGGCACCTCGGTGGTCAGAAACGCGGGGTCGTCCTTGATCGGCGACTTGACGCCCTGGAACTCGACGTCCTCCGGAAGCCTAACCGGAAGATCCGCGGCCGGGACCGGGTACTGATTCTGCTGCGCGTCGTAGATCACCGGGATCGGACAGCCCCAGTAGCGCTGGCGGGAAACGCCCCAGTCACGCAGCCGGTAGTTCACCCGGCGCTCGCCCTTGCCGGCCTTCTCCAGATCCCCGGCGATCGCGTCGAAAGCGCGGCTGAAGTCCATGCCGTCGTACTCGCCGGAGTTGCCCAGGATGCCGTATTGCGCCCAGGCGCCGGATTCGATGTCGAGCTCGCTGCCGTCGGCGGGAAAAATCACCGGGCGGATCTCCAGAGCGTACTTCTTCGCGAACTCCCAGTCGCGTTGATCGTGTCCGGGCACGGACATGATGGCGCCGGTTCCGTACCCCATGAGCACGAAGTTCGCGACCCATACCGGGATCGACTCGCCGTTGATCGGGTTGACCGCCTCGATACCCAGCGGCATGCCGCGTTTTTCCATGCGCTCGAGCTCCGCCTCGGAGGTGTTGGTGCGTTTGCATTCCTCGACGAACGCGGCGATCCCGGCGTTGTCCGTGGCGGCCTTCTTGGCAAGGGGGTGCTCGGCGGCAACGGCCATGTAAGTGGCGCCGAACAGTGTGTCGGGGCGGGTCGTGTACACGCGCAGCGCTTCATCGCCCGGGATCGAGAAGTCGATCTCAACGCCTTCGGAGCGGCCGATCCAGTTGCGCTGCATGGTGCGCACCGAATCGGGCCAGCCGTCCAGCCGGTCCACCCAGTCCAGCAGCTCCTGTGCGTAGGCGGTGATCTTCAGGAACCATTGCGGGATCTCGCGCCGCTCCACCAGCGCGCCGGAACGCCAGCCGCGCCCGTCGATCACCTGCTCGTTTGCCAGCACGGTCTGCTCGACGGGGTCCCAGTTCACCACCGCCATTCTCTTGTACGCCAGTCCCTTGTCCATCAGGCGCGTGAAGAACCACTGTTCCCAGCGGTAGTAGTCGGGCTTGCACGTGGCGAGCTCGCGCGACCAGTCGTAACCGAACCCCAGCCGCTGTAGCTGGCCCTTCATGTACTCGATGTTCTCGTAGGTCCATCTGGCCGGCGGCACGTTGTTCTGGATCGCGGCGTTCTCCGCCGGCAACCCGAAGGCGTCCCAGCCCATCGGCTGCAGCACATTCTTGCCCAGCATGCGCTGGTAGCGGCTGACCACGTCGCCGATGGTGTAATTGCGCACATGGCCCATGTGCAGCCGGCCGCTCGGGTAGGGGAACATGCACAGACAGTAGTACTTCTCACGCTCCGGATCCTCGGTGACCCGGAACGTCTGCGCGTCGCGCCAGTACGTCTGAGCTTCACTTTCTACGCGGCTGGGGAGGTAATCCTGCATATGACTAAAAGCGCGTTGGCTGGAGGGCCGTGCCGGCGCGGCAGCGCCTCGGCGTGCTCCGGAAAATGGCCAAAGCATCGACGCCGCGGAGAGAGCCTTAACAGGGACCCGGTGGACGACTGCCGGGGACCGGCTGGTCCTTCGCTACTCCGTCTTGACTTCGCTGCGACCGTACTTGTCTTCGAACCGGACGATATCGTCTTCGCCCAGATAACTCCCGGATTGTACTTCGATTATTTCCAACGGAATAGTGCCCGGGTTCTCCAGGCGGTGGCGGGTAGCGATCGGGATGTAAGTGGATTCGTTCTCGGCGAGCAGGAACTCGTCGTCCCCGCGCGTGATGCGCGCCGTGCCGCGTACCACGATCCAGTGCTCGGCCCGGTGATGGTGCATCTGCAATGACAGACTGCACTGCGGATTGACGGCTATGCGCTTGGCCTGGAACCGCTCGCCCACGTCGATACTCTCGTAATAGCCCCACGGGCGGTACACACGCTTATGGGTAGCGACCTCGTCGCGCTCCTCGGCGTTGAGCCGCTCGACCAGCCGCTTTACGGCCTGGGCGCCCGACTTCGGCACCACCAGGACCGCATCGGCGGTTTCTACGATCACGTGGTCGCGAACGCCGACCGCGGTAACCAGCCGGTGTTGCGCATGCACGTAGCAGTTCTCGCTGTCCAGCAGCACCACGTCGCCGCGCGTCGCATTGCCCCGGTCGTCTTTGTCGACGATGGACCACAGCGAGTCCCAGGCGCCGATATCGCTCCAGCCCGCCTTCAGCGGGACCACGTAGGCGTGCTCGGTTTTCTCCATCACCGCATAGTCGATGGAATCCGACGGCGAGTCGGCAAAGGTCGCCTCGTCGAGGCGCAGAAAATCCAGGTCGCGCATGATCGCCGTGTGCGCCTTGCGGCACGCGCTCAGGATCTCCGGCGCGTGGCGCTCCAGCTCCTGCAGGTAGCTGCTCGCCCGGAACAGAAACACGCCGCTGTTCCAGTAGTAGTCGCCCGAGGCAAGGTACTGTTCGGCCGTGGCAGCATCCGGTTTCTCGACGAACGAGGCTACCGGGCTCGCCCCCGCACCGCTCGCCCTGATGTACCCGTAGCCGGTCTCGGGCCGCGTCGGGACGACCCCGAACGTGACCAGATTACCGTCCCGCGCCGCCGGCATGGCCGCCTGCAGCGCGGCCGCGAACGCCTCGTCTTCGTCGACCACATGATCGGCGGGCGAGACCAGCAGGAGCGGGTCTTCGCCGTCACTCACGGCCTCCAGGGCGGCAACGGCGATGGCCGGCGCGGTGTTCCTGCCCACCGGCTCGAGCACGATAGATGCGGCCGGCAGGTCGATCTCGCGCAGCTGCTCGGCCACCATGAAACGGTGCTCGTGGTTGCACACCACGATCGGCGCTTCGGCGCCGCAGTTGCGCAGGCGCTCCGCCGTGGCTTGCATCAGGGTCCGCTCCGCGTGCACGAGCGCGATGAACTGTTTCGGATACAGCGCGCGTGAAAGCGGCCACAGGCGGCTGCCCGTGCCGCCGGAGAGAATCACCGGTATCAATCGTGTCTTGGTCATTTCCGATTCCCGACCGCGATCGCGGCGGCTGCGGCGCACAGCGCCAGAAGCAGCACGACGATCACGGGATAGTTCCCGTAGCGTACATACGGGGTCGCACCCGCACGCGGCTGAATGCTGGCGTCCAGCGCGTGCACCTCGAACTGTGGGGATCGTGCAAGAATCCGGCCATCGTGATCGATGAAGGCGCTGATACCGGTGTTGGTCGCGCGCACCATGGCCCGCGCCGTCTCCAGGGCACGCACGCGCGCAATCTGCAGATGCTGGTGCGGTGCCATGGAATCGCCGAACCAGGCGTCGTTGCTGACGTTGATCAGGAAGTTTGCCGCCGGCAACTGGGCGATGACTTCTTCGCCGAACGCGTCCTCGTAGCAGATCGACACCGCGGCGCGGTATCCGGCGAGCATTAGCGGGCGTTGACGTGCCGGGCCCGCCTGCAGGTCAGACATGGGAATGAGAATGTAACGCGCGATGAATTCCAGCAGCTCGCGCAACGGCATGTACTCGCCGAACGGCACCAGGTGGTGTTTCAGATACACCTGATCGGCCTGCGGCCCGGGCGTCACCTTGCGCACCGCGTTGTAGTAGCGCTGCGCCTGATGTCGATACTCCAACACCCCGATCGCAAGCTCCGCGCCGGACGCCTGCAGCTCCTGCGCCACCGCCAGCAGCTGGTGCTCGACGCGGTGATACAGTGTCGGAATGGCGGTTTCCGGCCAGATCACGAGATCCACCGGCGGACCGGCAACGCTCAGACGGCTGTACAGCTCGATCGACGGCTGCAGCACCTGGGCAATGAACTTCAAGTGCTGCTCGACATTGCCCTGCACGGTGCGCACGCGGATCGGCGCGCCCACCGGTTCGCTCCATGGCAGGCGCTGCAAGACGAATCCGCCGATCCAGACCAGTGCGCCCAGGCCGAGTACGCCGAGCGTCTGCATGCGTCCCGGGCGGGCGTCGAGCAACCAGGCTCCAGCGCCGGCGGTCAGCGCCAGCAACCAGGTGACACCGAAGGCACCGAGCAGCGGGAAGTACCCTGCCAGCGGCCAGTCGGTCTGGCTGTGCCCCAGCAGCAGCCACGGGAAGCCCGTGAGGAACCAGCCGCGCACCCATTCGGCCAGGGTCCAGAGCGCCGGTGCGAGCGCCAGCGACCACCACGGCAGCGGCGCTTTGTACCGGCACAGCAGGTACCCGACGGCCGCGGGATACAGCGCCATGCCGAGCACGAAGCCGGCGGTCAAAAGGCCTGCCAGCGGCGCTATGGCATCGCCGAACAGGTGCAGGCTGTAATAGATCCAGTAGATGCCCGCGCCGAAGAGGCCCAGGCCGTACAGCAGGCCCAGCCAGGCACCGCGCGCAGGCGGCACGCCGCGCAACAGCAGCAACAGGAAAAGCGGCGCGAGCACCGCGAATACCGGCAGATCCACGGGCGCGTACGCGCAGACCTGCAGGGCGCCGGCCGCCACGGCGAGCAGCGCGGCGAATCGCGGGTGCACACGCGCCAGCCGCGAGCTGATCGCGGCCTTCTCCCCTACCTTCCCTTGCGCAAGAGCGCTCAGCGGTGAGGGCCCCCGCTCTGCCTCCGGGAGCGGGCTGAGGGGTGAGGCGGCCGTGTCCCCGTCTGCGGGCGTGGCCGGGGCCGAGGGTCCGCCTTTAGCCATGCAGGCTATTGGCCATCGGGAGCCTCAAGCGGGCCGGGCGGTGTCACGCGCAGCAGGTACACGCGGCGTGAATCGGCAGCCAGCACGCGGAAAGCGAACTCGTCGATCTCCAGGGTCTCGCCGCGCTTGGGCACGTGCCCGAGCGTCGTCATCACCAGACCGCCCACGGTATCGATTTCTTCGTGATCGAACGTGCTGTCGAAGTAGGCATTGAAGTCCTCGATCGGGGTGAGCGCGCGCACCGAGTAGCGGCCGCGGCCGCGCGGCCGGATCAGCACGTCCTCCTCGGCATCGTGCTCGTCGTCGATCTCGCCGACGATCTGCTCCAGCACGTCCTCGATGGTCACCAGCCCGGCCACGCCGCCATACTCGTCAACCACTATGGCCATGTGATTTCGGCTCGCGCGAAATTCCTTGAGCAGGGTGTTCAGGCGCTTCGCTTCCGGCACGAACACCGCGGGGCGCAGAATATCGTTGATGTCGAACGGGGAACCGTCCGCGTCGCCCATGTAGCGCAGCAGATCCTTGGCGAGCAGCACGCCTTCCACCTCGTCGCGGTTCTCGCCGATCACCGGGAAGCGCGAGTGGCCGGATTCGCTGATCACCGGCAGCATGGCGTCCGGCCGCCAGTCCTCCTCGACGACGACCATCTGCACGCGCGGCACCATGATGTCGCGTACCTGCATTTCGGCGACCTCGAACACGCCCTCGAGCATCGCCAGCGCATCGGCGTCGAGCAATCCCCGGTGCGCGGCGTCGCGCAGCGTTTGCAGCACCTCGGAACGATTGCGCGGTGCGCCGCTCAACGACTGCTTGACGCGTTCGAACAGCGACCTGCCCGGCGAGACGCCGAAACTGCGCGCAGCCATGCTCAAAGCGTCTCGCAGTTACGCCGCGAGCTGAGGCCGGCGAATGGTTGGGGAACGTCCAACAGAAGACGTAAGTGTATGATTATTTGGAAGTAACTGTGCCGAACTCAGGCATAAGGATCAGCATACCCGAATTCCGCCAGAATTTCTCGCTCGAGGTTTTCCATGCGCGCGGCCGCTTCGCTCAGCGCGTGGTCGAAACCCAGCAGGTGGAGCACGCCGTGCACCACCAGGTGTGCCCAGTGGGCCTCCACGGGCTTGTCCTGCTCCCGGGCCTCGCGCGCGACGACCGGGGCGCTGATGACCACGTCACCCAGATAGCGGGGTTGCGTGGCTACCGGGAACTCGGCGGCGAACGACAGCACATTGGTCGCGCGCGCCTGACCGCGGTAGGTCCGGTTGAGCGCGGCGATCTCGGTTTCATCCACGACCCTGACCGTAACCTCACCCGCGTCGCAGCCGGCCGCCTTGAGCGACGCCGCGACCCAGGCAACCAGCTGGCTCTGGTCGGGCACCTGCGGTGCATCGACAACCACGTCGCGATGCACGAGGACGCCGTTCATTCCCCGGCGTCGCGCGCTGCCTCGGCCTCGGCCTCGAAACGATCGTAAGCATCGACGATGCGCTGCACCAGCGCGTGCCTGACCACATCGCGCGAATCGAAGTGCACGAACTGTACGCCCTGGGTTCCGCCCAGCACGCCGCGCACGTGCTTGAGCCCCGATGGGGTGTGCTTGGGCAGGTCTATCTGCGTGATATCGCCGGTAACTACCGCGGTCGACCCGTAGCCGATACGGGTCAGGAACATTTTCATCTGCTCGACCGTGGTGTTCTGCGCTTCGTCCATTATCACGAACGCGTGATTCAGGGTGCGCCCGCGCATGAACGCCAGCGGCGCCACCTCTATCACATTACGGTCGATCAGCTTGCCGACCCGTTCGAAGCCGAGCATCTCGTAGAGCGCGTCGTAAATGGGCCGCAGGTAGGGATCGACTTTCTGCACCATGTCGCCCGGCAGAAAACCCAGGCGCTCGCCGGCCTCGACGGCGGGTCTGACCAGCACCAGCCGGGAGACCTTTTCGCGCTCCAGCGCAGCTACCGCACAGGCCACCGCGAGGTAGGTCTTGCCGGTGCCCGCCGGCCCGATGCCGAAGGTCAGGTCGGTGGTCTCGATGCTCTGGATGTAGTCGACCTGATGCTGGCCCCGCGCGCGAATAATCTGCCGGCGGGTCTGCACCTCACTTTCCGGCAGGCTGTCGGCCCGCCCGTTTTCGCCGGCCGCCGCGATCTGCTCAGTACGCGCGTCCTGCAGGGAAAGGTGCACACGTTCCGGCGAAAGAATCTCGTCGGCGGTTGCGCGGTACAGGTCCTTGATGATCTCACAGGCGGTGGTCACTGCGCGTTCCGCCCCTTCGATGCGGAACCGGTGGCCGCGGTTGTGTATCTCGACACCGAGGCGTGTCTCGATCTGCCGCAGATGCTCGTCGAACTGTCCGCACAGGTTTGCGAGACGCTCGTTATTGACGGGTTGCAGCGAAACGTCCAAGGAGCGAGGGGGTCAGCGCATCGCCGTAAGCTGCCGGTGGGAAGGCAATTTCGGGGTGAGTCTGTTGGTCACTTTGTCTAACGGCCTGCTAAGCCGCCTTCAGCGTCCCTCGTAACGAATTCGGCAAACTCTCGGTAATCACCACGTCGACGAACTGGCCTACCATATCAGGAGCGCACACAAAATTCACCACTCGATTGTTTTGCGTGCGCCCGCTGAGCACCTCGGGATCCTTGCGCGAGGGTCCTTCCACGAGAACCGTTTGCGCGGTGCCGACCATGCGCCGGCTGATCTGCTGAGCCATGCTCGTGATGCGCCGCTGCAGGCGGGCGAGCCGGGCGCGCTTGGTCTGCATGTCGACTTCGTCTGGCAAGGCCGCGGCCGGGGTGCCCGGGCGCGCACTGAACACGAAGCTGAACGACAGGTCGAAACCTACGTCCTCGATCAGCCGCATGGTCGCCTCGAAATCGGCCTCGGTTTCGCCCGGAAAACCGACGATGAAATCCGAGGACAGACAGACATCGGGGCGTATCCGGCGCAGCTTGCGGATCGCGGATTTGTACTCGAGCGCCGTGTGGCCGCGCTTCATGGCCGCCAGGATTCTATCCGAGCCGCTTTGTACGGGCAGATGCAGATGGCTGACCAGCTCAGGCACGCGGGCGTAGACTTCGATCAGGCGGTCGCTGAACTCCACCGGATGCGAGGTCGTGTAACGGATCCGGTCGATGCCTTCGATCGCGGCCACATACTCGATCAACAGCGCCAGATCGGCCTGCCCGCCGTCCGCCGTGTCGCCGCGATAGGCATTCACGTTCTGTCCGAGCAGATTGACTTCACGCACGCCCTGCTCGGCCAGGGACTGGATTTCGGCGAGCACGTCGTCGAAGGGACGGCTCACTTCCTCGCCCCGCGTGTAAGGAACCACGCAGAACGTGCAGTACTTGCTGCAACCCTCCATGATGGAAACGAAGGCAGTGACGCCTTCGGCGCGCGGTTCCGGCAGACGGTCGAACTTCTCGATCTCGGGAAACGACACGTCGACCACGGCCCGGCCGTGCTGCCTGACCGCGGCGATCATCTCCGGCAGCCGGTGCAGCGTCTGCGGGCCGAACACGACGTCGACGTAAGGCGCACGCTCGCGCAATCCCGCACCCTCCTGGCTGGCGACACACCCGCCGACGCCGATCACCAGGGCGGGGTTTTTTTCTTTCAGGGGACGCCAGCGGCCGAGCTGCGAGAAGACTTTTTCCTGCGCTTTCTCGCGGATCGAGCAGGTGTTGAGCAGCAGAATGTCGGCGCTCCCGGGATCGTCCACCGCCAGCGCGCCGCCGGCATCGGCCAGCACGTCCAGCATCTTCGCCGAATCGTACTCGTTCATCTGGCAGCCGTGGGTCTCGATGTACACCTTACGCATTGGCTTAATGTGTGTATCCCGACGTCAATCCACCAACCGAAACTATATTGTCGCTCCAATCGTCGTCGGCCAGTTGGCTCGGACGATATCCTGCCACTGCTTCGGCAAGTAGAGCACGCGCACTTTCCACATCGTTGCTGGCAACGGCCGTCTCAAGCCTGGCTAGAATCCGGCTCAGCAACTCAGGCGACAGCATATCCTCTTGCGCCTGCAGTATTTTCGGATGTTCAGTGCCGGACACGTCGCCTCCAATCAACAGCTCTTCGTACAGTTTCTCACCCGAGCGCAATCCGGTAAACACGATCTCGATGTCTCCGTCAGGATTGTTCTCGTCCTTAACTTCCAGTCCGCTCAAATGTATCAACTGTTTCGCCAGGTCGTAGATTTTGACCGGCTCTCCCATGTCCAGAACAAACACCTCACCGCCGCCTGCCATTGCTCCCGCTTGAATAACGAGCTCTACCGACTCCGGAATTGTCATGAAATATCGGATGATATCGGGATGCGTAACGGTAACCGGACCGCCGCTGGCGATCTGCTGGCGAAACAAAGGCAGTACGGACCCTGAGGACCCCAGCACATTACCAAAGCGAACAATGCAAAATACTGTTTTTGACAACGGGGCCAGCGCCTGCAGAACGAGTTCACCCAACCGTTTGCTTGCACCCATCACGTTGGTAGGCCGAACCGCTTTATCTGTAGACACGAAAACGAATCTTTCAACCCCAACGTTTTTAGCGGCATCAGCCACCGCGCGTGTGCCAAACACGTTGTTCACAACACCTGAAAGCGGGTTATGCTCGACCAGCGGAACGTGCTTGTACGCTGCTGCGTGGTAAACGGTTGTTATGCGGTGCTCGATCATGGTGCGCTCGACATTGGCGCTATCGCAGACCGAACCCAACACTGACACGATGCGCGTATCGAGGTTCAGTTCTTGGGCAATTCGGTTAACAACGGAATCAATACTGAACAGTGCATACTCAGACTGATCATAGAGAACCAGAGTGGCAGGCGCTCGCGCGATTATCTGGCGGCATAGCTCGGAGCCTATTGAGCCGCCTGCGCCGGTCACCATGACCGAGTGACCAGATATGTAGCGTCGCAACAACAATTCGTCCGGCGGGACCGGATCGCGACCCAGCAGATCTTCAACCGCGACCTCTCTCAGTTGATTAATTGGCGCGGCACCAGAAACAATCTCATTCAGCCTGGGAACTGTATACACATGGAAAGGCATTTCCTCGAGTCGCTTTAGTATTCGGCGTTTGACCGTACGCGTTACTGCAGGCATCGCCAAGAACACTGCCACAACGCCGGAACGCGTCAAGTGTGTTTCCAATCCAGGATCACCGGGATTGTGCACACGCAGGCCCTCTACTTCCCGATTCACAAGCTCGGGGCTGTCATCCACGAACAGCACCGGTCGATACTCGTGGCCGGCCCGTAAAAGACTTACCAGCTGCCTCCCGCTTTCGCCGGCACCGTATACGGCGACCCGTTTTCCCCGCCACTCCCCGCGTCCCCCGAAGATTGCGCGCGCAAGCAGACGGGTGGCACCGATCAAAGTGAACGCGACGAAACCATAGATGGCAAACACGGAGCGCGGCAGACCGTTAGGCCAATTCGCCAGCGTGAGCACCAGCACAATACCCGCGCTGATCACGACACCAGTGAATATTTGTTGGACCGCAGCTCTACCAACATAACGCATCACCGCGCGATACAGGCCCATGCGCGCAAAAATCGGAATGGTGAAGAACGGCACAGCCACAAACAAGAACATGGTGCTTCTGAAATCGGTGTAAAACTCACCGAGTCTCAAACTCAACGAGAACCAAAGTGAAAAAGGTATCAAGAATAGATCGGTGGCAACCATTATCCCCTTTTTAAAGGAGCGAGGCGCCTTGTTCACTAGATTCACGACTTTTCTCAACATTTCCCTTCCACCATTCACTTGATCACATCCGGAATGCGTTCGACGATGGCGCGCTTGCCTTGCATTATCCCGACGAGCGGTGAACATTTCGTATTCTCAATCACTTTTTTGGGCACGGTTGTCTGTCAACATAATTTGAGGGTCTACTCGTGAATCAACTGCTACTGTACTTGAGCTTGACAACGCTCCTTGCGTGTACCACGCCGAGAAACAACAGTCCCAGCACAGTTATCGGTGCCAGCAGGAATAACTGACTTGTGCTGGCGGCAACGATGCCTTGCGCCGTCGCATAACCAAAGGTTGTTACTCCAATTACAAAAGCCAGTTGCATCGTGCCTAGGAATCCAGGGGCTGACGGCAGTAATGTGCTCAAACTGACAATTCCGACCACCAGACAAATTTGCAGCACCCCCAGCGAGATTCCAATGGCGTTCAGGACAGCCCAGATACTGAGAACATCGAAGAGCCACACAAGCGCCGTCAACAGCAATACGTGCAACATTACGCGGCTGCGGATGATGCTGATACTGTCGCGGAAAGAGGCGAAACGACTGCTTATCGCGCTCCAGAACGGGATTCTGGCAGCTATCCGTTTCTGTCGCAGAATTTCGGGCAACCGCGTGAACGGGTTAGGGACGCGCCGAGACCCGCTACTCTGCGAACCGCTGAGCATGAGCAAGACAAGAGAGAGAACTCCGAAAAGCATTGCGCTGGAGAACAGGAGCGCTACGACTACCTCGAAGTGTTCGCCCTCAGTCGGCAGGGAGATCTGGCCGAGCGCCAGGATAAGCACGACGGCCACTCCATCGGTCAGGCGTTCGATGGCTATCGTTCCCAGTACCGCCGTGCGCGACCCCCCAAAACGACGCTTACAGAAATCGGCACGAAACACCTCACCCAATCGAGCTGGCAAGATGTTGTTGACGGCATAACCTACGATCAGCGCGAGGGCGACTTGCCGGAAGCTAAGGGACATGACGGGTCGCAGCAAGATCCGCCAGCGAACTATTCGTACGAACACTGCAACGGCATAAAACCCGAGTGCAAGCGGGATCCACTGCCAGGTAATTTGCAGGAACGCGGAATGTACTGCCTCGAGATTTGTCTGCCGTACGGCGAGCCAGAAAAACAGCATGCCGAGCCCCAGGCCGATGAAGGCCTTGGGTAGCCAGCCACTCGTAGCCAAACGCCAGATGCTCGTCCCCATTTCGGATCGTCCCCAGGTGCTGTTGCTCGCGATTCTCGAAACCTAAAGCACGGTGGGTGATGGCAGCGGCACGATGAATTTACCTCTGAAACCATTGCGTTTCAGGATTTCAGCGAGCTCGTCTGCTATGTGCCACGACAACAGGAGCGCGTAATCAGGCTGATCCTCAAACAACTTCTTCTCGTCAAGCACCGGAATGCGCGTTCCAGGTACATACTTGTTGATCTTGTGGGAAGTATTGATCTCCATCACGCAATCGATTATCCCATCGTCGAGGCCCGTATAGTTAATGAGCGTGCTCGCGCGGGAGGGGGCGCCGACTCCATAGATTCTTCCACCGTCTTGCTTGATATCCGACAGAAGGCTCATAAGCGCTAACTTCGATTGCACAACACGCAGCAGAAACGAGTCGAGCGCAGTACCGTCAGCAATTCCCGCCCGGGTTTCCTCCTCGAGGCACTCACGAACTGAGGCGTCGATCTCGCGTTGACCTTTTGTCGCAGCATAAACCCGAATAGAACCACCATGTGTGGGTATCCGTTTTACTCGAAACACCTCGAGGCCGTTGCGCTCGAAGATATCGATCAGGCTTCCCAGAGCGTAATAACGAAGATGCTCGTGATAGATGGTGTCATATTGAAGGGTTTCGACCAGGCTCAGCAGATAGTGCGATTCGGAAACGAAGACTCCATCGTCCGCCATCATGTGTTTGACAGCAGACACGATTCCGTGCACGTCCGGAATATGCGCGAAAACGTTCGCCGCCGTAACCAGTCGCGCAGGACCATGTTTTTGGCGCACTTCATCCGCCAACGCCTGATTGAAATAGTCCTTAACCATCGCGATTCCGAGCTGGGTTGCGACATCGGCCGCCTGCGAGGGTTCAATGCCGAGCACATTCTGCCCGTTTTGCTTGAAAGGCGTGAGCAGCGTGCCGTCGTTGGCACCAATGTCGACCACCAGGTCTCCGCTACTCAGCCCCAGCACTTCTTTCGACTCGGCTGCGAGGTCGGCAAAGTTCTCTCGAAGAATGCGAGTGGATCCGCTGAGATAAGGATAGCTGTGCGGAAACAGTATCTGCGGGTCGACCTCGTAGCCGATTTGAACCAGCGTACACTCCTGGCAGCGAAAGACAGCCAGTGGGAATCGCATCTCGACGTCCGCGGGCGCTCCAATCTCCGGCATGGTATTCACCGGCGGAACGTACCCCAGGAACAGCGCGGAGCGTAACCTCCCGCTGCCACAGTTCTGGCACGTGTCAATAATCCTTGACCCGAGCGGGTCCAAGTGCCGTTCTTGCATTCGCTCTACCTCAGCCCGCTTGCCGGCTCGCATGTCCGGCGATTTCACCGGCTGGCTCAGCGCTCGCGGGGCCGAGTCCAGCGTTGCTCTTATACCATTGCGAAATTCGCGGCAACCCCTCGAGGAAAGGTACTTTGGGGCGAAACCCAAGACCCGCAATCTTGCTTACGTCGGGACATCGCCGCGGCGTCGAACCTTCCGCAAGAGGGCCTGGCATGAGCTCGGCCTCACGACCGAAATAAGCCACGACCGCTCGGGCAACATCAGCAATCGCGATCTCTTCCGGGTTGCCGACATGATAGATATTGTTATGAACCCCTCGATCGATGAGTAGCATCAATCCGTCTATCATATCGTCAATATAGGTAAAAGCCCGTGTCTCGCTGCCGTCCCCCTGGATCGGGAACCGAATTATACCGGAAGGATGCTGCTCGACCAGGGCTGCCGCCCGTAGAATGAACTGGGGTAGCACATGCTCCCAGCCCATATCCGGCCCGTAGACGTTGTGCGGCCGGAAGATCACTACCCGCTCGAAATCGGTTCGGCCATAATTGATCGCAAGCAGTTCGCTGATTATCTTTGAGCCACCGTACGAAAACCTCGGATTGAGAACGTCTGGCACGACGAGAGGCACCGTTTCATCGGTCGGCGTCCTCGGTGGCGTCTGATAGACTTCCGAACTCGAGGCTACGATGAGTTCCCCGACGCCATGCTGGCGGCAAGCATCCAGCACGTGCAGCATCCCGCGAACACCGACGTCCAGGACGAGTTCGGGTTTCTGGTAGAAATTTTCCGTGCCATTCACGGCACCGAGATGAACAACGACATCGACCCCCCGAACCGCTCGTGAAACGGAATCGGCATCGCGCAGATCGCCGATCACGACGACGATGTCTTCACTGATGTCCGTGAGTCGCTGATGAGAGGATCGATAGCCGTTGTCGAGGACGCGGACGTAATTTCCCTCACCGACCAGTCGGCGAACCAGGGCTGAGCCGAGAAACCCCGTCCCCCCCGTGACCAGGAAGCGCTTTGTCTTCTCTTTCATGACACTTCGTCTCCGCCCACGACCGGATTGCCATGGCTGCCCAGCGCAACGTATCGTACGCCACGCGGAAGCAACAAAGGCATCCCGTGGAAGTTGTTCCAGAAATCGTAGATGACACCGCCGCTGCTCATTGTGCCAGCCAGTTTTTCGATCGGTATTGTGCCAAACATCACATGATTGTTGAGTATCAGTACCATGTTGGCGGCCGCAAACGCGGTCTCCACCGTCGCCTTCGGAATCATTCCGAGCGCCTTGATAGTATCCGCATCGACAACCGGGTCGAATCCGTAAAACTCACCCTCCGAGAAAACCCGACGCAGACTCTCAAGTATAGGCTTCGCTGTCGTGCCGCGCACGTCATCAGTGACGGGACGTCCTTTGAAAGCGATCCCAAGCAGGGAGATCTGTGGATTCGGCGGAAACTCGCTGTTGTCTCTGACAAGTCTCCCGAGAAAATCAGCGACCTCTTCGCCTTGCCGCTCGTTGGTGCGGCGTGCCGCCAACGTGATCTCGGGAGTAACCCCGTAGGACTCCATACTCTGTCCGAGTATATAGGAGTCTTTTGTGAGACAGGGCCCCCCTACCGGACCCGGCATTGGCAAATCGGTTCTCGAATACCCGAAGCGTCCTGACTGTATCACCTCGGCAGCGCTTATCCCGACGGCATCACACAGCCGGGCCACCTCGTTGGCGTAACCGAATATGACGTCGCGTTTGGCATTGTCGATGAGCTTGATCATTTCCGCCGTCTCCCAGTCACTCACTTTCACAACGGTCGGCGTCAGATTCTGAAACATCTGCGCGGCGCGGTAACGCGTCTCCTGATCGTTCGCCCCGATGACCTGCGGAAGATACCGTAGCTCCGCCATCGCCTGCCCCTCCACCGTACGCTCCGGGCAGAAGGCTATCTGAAACTTTTTTTCTGCCGTTTCGAGAATTGGCTTGACGATGTTTCGCGTCGTGCCCAACATGACCGTGGAGCGCAGAACGACGAAATCTCCGTCTTTCAGATTCCTGGCGATTTCCTGGCTGACGTTTTCAATGCTGGTGAGTACGACGCGGCCGGCTTCGCCGATAGGTGTCCCGACGGTGACGATAAAAACTGTCGCTGGACAATGCTCAGGTACGTGGGTGTGAATCTCAATTTGTCCGTTGGCTACGGCACGACTCAAATGGTCGCTCAGACCAGGTTCGTAAAAATGCGGCTCACCGGACGACAGTCTTTCACAGACGTCCTCTTGAATCTCTACACCGATCACCTTGAATCCGGCGTCGGCCATTGCAGTAGCAAGGGTAACGCCGACGAACCCCATACCCATGATACAAACCGTATAGTCGCGGGCATCGCGCGACAGTCTTTCGATCCCGTTCGTCATCTTGTATTCGCTCAAACTTAAACTGATAAATCTTCGAGCATGCGGCTACTTTCCATTAGCTGCGAGCCCTCAGCATCAAGACGTGGGGCGTGCGGGCACACCGATCACGGTGCTGTAGGGCGCTACGTCCTTGGTCACGACCGCGCCGGCACCGACCCTTACTCCTTCTCCGATTCGTAAGTTCGGTAGAACGATGGCCCCTGCGCCCACATAGGTGCGGTTACCGATGTAGACCGTGCCCAGTATCAGTGCACCTGGGGCCAATGTGACGTAATCGCCGATCCGACAATCGTGATGGACAGCGGCCGCCACGTTCAGCTTGCAGGCGAGGCCGATTACTACGTCCCTCGACACATAGGTGCCGCATTGCACGATTGTTCCCGCACCGATCCGCGCATGTTTGCTGACCCGCGCCAAGGGTGAGACAGCGGTGTACAACGCATCGTGACCATAGTCTGCGGCAAGCCTTTCGCGCAACTCGGGCGGGTCCACAGCCAACACAGCCTTCAGGCCCGGTTCGCGAGCGAGCAGTGTCTCGAAGTGACTGTCGGCACCGAGATTCGGCAGGTGTTCGTCAGCGGCGGACGGATCCAGGTCCAGGAAACCCAGCACCTGGAGATCACGACACCCCTCCAACATGTCCAGGACATCCTTATCGAGACTGACGACTACCACTCGGCGCGTGTTCGACATCTTCCCCCGCCCGCACACTATCCCCGAATGCGGCTGGCGTCGCGCACCACGCCGGCAACGTGGGCCGCCTGATCGTAGCTCAGATCGAATGAGGACGGCAGCCACAATCCCATCGCCGAGATCCGCTCGGCATTGGGAAACGCGCCCCCGGGCTGATGATAAGGCGGGTGCCGATGTACCGGATGCCAGAAGCGCCGGAAACCGAGGTTATGCCGTTCCAGGGCAGCCGCGATCGCGTCGCGATCGTCGCACAGGATATCCGTCCACTGACGGACTTCGCCATCGGTATCGGACATCGGAGGTAGATGGACTCCAGGGCAATCGGCGAGCAACTCCGAATACCATCGGTCTCGCGCCCGCAGGTGCTCCAGGCGCCCCGGAAGCTGCTCGAACTGGGCCAACGCGACCGCCGCCTGGAGGTTCGTGTACTTGAAGTTGAATCCCATCCCCGTTGATTTCCCCCCCGTGATTTGTGGCGATTACGTCAATTTTATC
>JAHELT010000092.1 GCA_024644045.1 Chromatiales bacterium
CGAAGCCATGCGCGACGGTTCCGACGCCGTGTCCGACTGGCCCCTGCTGAACGCCCTGCTGAACACCGCTTCCGGCGCCACCTGGGTCAGCTTGCACCACGGGGCGGCGTGGGCATGGGCTACTCGCAGCACGCCGGTATGGTCATCGTCTGCGACGGCAGCGAAGCGGCCGCGCGGCGCATCGCGCGCGTGCTGTGGAACGATCCGGCGAGCGGAGTGATGCGCCATGCGGATGCGGGCTATGCCGAGGCGATCGAGTGCGCGCGCGAGCACGGCCTGCGACTGCCGATGCTGACGCCCTGAACGCGCGGTCATGACACCCCTTTCGGCGACCCGCGTCTGGCGCAACTGCAACCTTGCCACCATGCAGGCCGGCGAGACGCCGTACGGCATCGTGGAAGACGCCGCGCTGGTGGTCGAGGGCGACCGCATAGTCTGGACCGGCCCGCGCTCGGCGTTGCCGCGAGCCTATGCCAGCGCCAGCCATGAAGGCCTTGCCGGACGCTGGATCACACCGGGATTGATCGATTGCCATACGCACCTGGTTTACGCCGGACAGCGCGCCGGCGAGTTCGAACAGCGGCAGCAGGGTGCCAGCTATGCGGACATCGCTCGCGCGGGCGGCGGGATACTGTCAACGGTGCGTGCCACGCGCGCGGCCGACGAGGAGACCCTGCTGCAAAGCACCCTCGGCCGCCTCGCCGCATTGCGCCGCGAAGGCGTCACCACCGTGGAGATAAAGTCTGGCTACGGCCTCGATCTGCAAACCGAGCTGCGCATGCTGCGCGTCGCCCGCAGCGCCGCCGCCACCAGCGGTTTGCACATCGAGACCACGTTCCTCGGCGCGCACACCCTGCCGGAGAACTACCGCGACCGTGCCGACGACTACATCCGTTTCGTGTGCGAGGACGTGCTTCCCGTGGTTGCCCACGAGCGCCTCGCCGATGCCGTCGATGCCTTTTGCGAAACCATCGGCTTCGACCTGCAGCAGACCGAACGCGTGCTGGCGGCCGCGCGCAAGTACGATCTGCCCGTGAAGCTGCACGCAGAGCAACTCAGCAACATGGGCGGCGCGGCGCTGGCAGCACGCTACGGGGCGCTGTCCGTCGACCATCTGGAGTACCTTGATCCGGCCGGGGTAAGCGCGATCGCGGAGTCCGGCAGCGTCGCGGTGCTCCTGCCCGGCGCGTTCTATTTCCTGCGCGAGACGCAGCTGCCGCCGGTGGCCGCGCTGCGCGAGCGCGGCGTGCCGATCGCCGTGGCCAGCGACTGCAATCCGGGCAGCTCGCCGTTCGTTTCGCTGCTGCTGATGCTGAACATGGGCTGCGTGCTGTTCGGGCTGACCCCCGAAGAGGCGCTGGCCGGCGTCACGCGCAATGCGGCGAGGGCGCTGGGACTGGACGCCGAGGTCGGCACTCTGACGGTGGGCAAGCGCGCGGACTTCGTGGTCTGGAACGTCGATCACCCGGCGCAGCTGGCGGCCCAGTTCGGTCCCAACCCGTGCTACCGGGTCGTCGCGCGCGGCAACACGCTGATTTGAACGCAACGCGACAGCCCCTATGACGACCGCCGGGGCGCGGGTGTTCCGCCTCGACCGCGGCACGCGGGCGCTGCTGATGAGCGTGCCGCATCTGGGTACCGAGATCGTCGCTGATGTCGCAGCCCGCCTGCGGCCGCACGCCGTCACTTCCCCGGATACCGATTTTCACCTGGACCGGTTGTACGATTTCGCCCCGGCGCTGGGCATGAGCCGCCTGCTGGCGCACTATTCGCGTTACGTGATCGATCTGAACCGGCCGCCGGACGACCGCAACCTGTATCCCGGCGCCGATACCACCGGCCTGGTGCCGGTCGACACCTTCGCCGGTGAGCCACTCTATCGCGACGCGCCGCCGGACGCTGCGGAGGTCGCTGCGCGGCGCGACGCGTACTGGCAACCCTATCACGCCGCGCTGCAAGAGGAGCTCGCACGCCTGCGAGCGGCGTTCGGGACCGTGGTGCTGTTCGATTGCCACTCGATCCGCTCGCACGTGCCGCGCTTTTTCGAGGGCCGGCTGCCGGAATTCAACCTGGGCACGGCGAACGGTGCAAGCTGCGACCCCGCCCTGCGGGCTGCGTTGCGCAGCGCGCTGACGTGCGACGGGTTCACGCTCGCCGTTGACGGCCGTTTCAAGGGCGGTTACATAACGCGCCAGTACGGTGCGCCGGGTGAAGGCGTGCATGCGTTTCAGCTGGAGCTTTCACAGGTCACCTACATGCGCGAGGACGCCAGCAACGCGTTCGACGAGACGCTCGCCGCCCGCGTCAGGCCGCCGCTGCAACGAATGCTGGAAGCGGCGCTGCAATGGGTCGAAGCACAGTGAGCGCGGCCCGAGCCGGGCGCTGCGTGTGAAGCTTTTCGCACCGCTTGCGCTCCTCCCGGGGGGCTGGGACGAGAACGTTCTGGTCACCGTCGATGCCCGCGGTGATATCGAAAGCGTCGATACGGGCGTTGCCGGGGCCGGCGCTGATTTACACCTCGACGTGCTGCTGCCCGGCGTCGCCAACCTGCACTCGCACGCGTTCCAGCGCGCCATGTCGGGGCTCACCGAGGTGTCCGGTCCGGGCCAGGACAGTTTCTGGACGTGGCGCCAGCTTATGTACCGTTTCGTCGAGCGCCTCGAACCGGACGACATCGAAGCGATCGCGGCGCAGCTCTACCTTGAAATGCTGCGCCACGGCTACACCGGCGTCGCGGAGTTCCACTACCTGCACCGCGACACCCATGGCCGTTACTACGCGGACCGCGAGGAGCTTTCGTTGCGCTGTATCGCCGCGGCGCGCGAAGTCGGCATCGCCATCACACACCTGCCTGTGCTGTACGCGCACGGCGGCTTCGGCGGCAGTGCCCCGGGCGATGCACAGCGCCGTTTCCTCAACGACCCCGACACCCTGCTGTCCATGGTCAGCACCCTGGCCGACCGGTTTGCCGGCGATGCCGACGTGCGTATCGGTGCGGCGGCGCATTCCCTGCGCGCGGTCACCCCGCAGGAGCTGACCCGATTGCGCGACGGGCTGCACGAGCTGGACGCCGGGGCACCGTTGCACGTCCACATAGCCGAGCAGTCCCGCGAAGTCGAGGACTGCATCGCCTGGAGCGGGGCACGCCCGGTACAGTGGCTGCTCGACAATCAACCCGTGGATGCCCACTGGTGTCTGATTCACGCAACCCACGTTACTGGCGAAGAGCTTCGCGCAATGGCCGCCAGCGGTGCCGTGGTCGGGTTGTGCCCGACGACCGAGGCCAATCTCGGCGACGGCATTTTCCCGGCCGGCGAGTACCAGCGCCAGGGCGGGGTATTCGGCATCGGCAGCGACAGCCACGTATCCACCAGCCCGGTGGAGGAGCTGCGCTGGCTGGAGTACGGGCAGCGCCTGCTGTACCGTCAGCGCAACCTGCTCGCGGGTGGCGCCCACCGCTCGACCGGCAGTACCCTGTACACGGCGGCGCTCAACGGCGGCGCGCAAGCGCTGGCGCGCAGCAGCGGGGCGATCGCCGCAGGGCGGCGCGCTGACCTCGTGGCGCTCGACACCGGGCACGCCGCCCTTGCCGGGCGTCGCAACGAACAGCTCGTCGACGCCTGGCTGTTCGCGGGCAACGATTCGCCGGTGAGCGACGTGTTCGTGGGCGGGCGCAGGGTGGTCGAAGGCGGACGCCACGCTGCCGGTGACACGGTCGGGCAGCGTTACCAGGCGATCCTGCAGCGCCTGCTGAAGGATCTCTAGCGTTCCGCGCCGGTGGAGCTGAGATGTACATGAACCAACGTCGGCGGATTCGGGTGACCGGTACCGCGCTATGACTGACTCTCGCATTGCCCTGATCACCGGCGGTTCGCGCGGCATCGGCGCTGCCGCGGCGCGCGGCGCGGCAGCGGGCGGCTATGCGGTTGCCGTAAACTACCGGGAACGCGCGGACGCGGCGCGGGCAGTGGTCGAGGCGATTGAAGCGGCTGGCGGTACCGCCATCGCCGTGCAGGGCGATGTCGCCGACGAAGCCGGCGTCAAGCGCATGTTCTCGGCGGTCACCGAGCGCCTGGGTCCGGTGACCGCGCTGGTGAACAGTGCCGGTGTCGGCGGCAACGCGTCGTCGGTAGCGGATTTCAAGCATGCGACCCTGGCGCGCCTGTTCGCGGTTAACGTGATCGGCACCATGCTGTGCTGCCGGGAGGCGGTTCGCGCAATGCTGAAGCACGGCGCCGGCGGCGCAATCGTGAACGTCTCCTCGATGGCCGCCACCATCGGCGGGCGGGCCGGCGCCAGCGACTACGCCGCTTCCAAGGCCGCGGTCGACGCGTTCACCGTGGGTTTCGCGAAGGAGGTTGCCGCCCAGGGGGTTCGCGTGAACGCCGTGCGTCCCGGAATGACGCTGACGGACATGACGGACGAGCTGCGCTCGGATCCGGAGCGCATGGCCGAGATCACGGCGACCATACCGATGCAGCGCATAGCGACCGCCGAGGAGGTGGCCGGCCCTATCGTCTGGCTGCTGTCCGACGCGGCGGCATTCGTTAGCGGGGCGTGCCTGGACGTGTCGGGCGGCGGCTTCGTGGTGGGCCAGCCGCTGCACGACGTAGCGCAGACCTGAGCACATGGCCGTGCGCAGCCCGGAAGACACGCGGCACACCATCGGTGTCTTGCTGTTTCCGGGGTTCGAATTGCTCGATGTGTTCGGCCCGCTGGAAATGTTCGGGCTGCTGCCTCAGCACTTTACTATCCGGCTGGTCGCGGAGCATGGGCCCGACGTCGCCAGCGCGCAGGGACCACGCTCGCTGGTCGATGACCTGTTCGATACCGCGCAACGCTACGACATCCTGCTGGTTCCCGGCGGTCCGGGCACACGTGCCGAGGTGGAGAACACCACGTTGCTGGCCTGGCTGCGTGAGCGTGCACAGGCTGCCGGCCTCGTCGCGTCCGTATGCACGGGCAGCGCGCTGCTGGCCCGCGCCGGGTTGCTCGACGGGCGGCGCGCGACTACCAACAAGAATGCGTTCGCCTGGGTTTCCTCGCAGGGACCGAGCGTCCACTGGCAGACCCATGCGCGCTGGGTGGAGGAGGGCGACTGCTTCACCGCCTCCGGCGTTTCCGCGGGCATCGACATGTCCCTGGCGGTGATCGCGAGACTGCTGGGCGGCGGCGTGGCCGAAGGAGTAGCCGTGCAGGCGGAGTACGAGTGGCGCAACGATGCGTCGCGCGACCCATTCGCGCGGGGCGTGGTGTAGGCGATGCTGCTGGACGCGCAGGTTTCGCTGCTGCTCGTGGTGGACATGCAGGAACGGCTGATCCCGGCGGTTCTGGACAGCGAGCGCATCACCGGCAACGTCACGACCCTGATGCAGGCCGCCGCTCACATGGCCGTGCCCGTGCTTTTGACCGAGCATTGCCCGGACAAGATAGGCGTCACCGTCGCTGCTCTATGCCCCCATGGTGCCGGCGCACAAGTCGTGACCAAGCAGCATTTTTCTGCGCACGCCGAAGCGGCGATTGCGCAGCAATTTGCCGCGCAGGAGCGATCGCAGATTGTCGTCGCGGGTATCGAGGCGCACGTGTGTGTGCTGCAGACGACGCTCGATCTGCACGATGCCGGCTATCACTGTCATCTGGTGGAAGACGCCACGGGATCGCGCAGATCCGGGGACAAAGCGGCTGCGGTGGAGCGCATGCGTGATCGCGGTGTGCAGGTCGTGACCACCGAGATGGTGCTGTTCGAGTGGTTGCGGCGCGGCGACAGCGAGGCCTTCAAGGCGTTGTTTCCGTTGATACGAAATCGCTGAGGCGTGTCCCGGTTGAGTGATTCCACGCACGCCGAACAGGAATTCCATATCCGTGCGGCGCAAGCCGCGGACGCATCCGCAATGCACGAATGCGCGGCGGCCGCCTACTCGCACTACATTGCGCGCATCGGCAAGCCGCCGGGTCCGATGCTCGAGGACTACTCGCGGGTGGTTGCTGCGCACGAGGCGTTCGTCGCAGAGGCGCAAGGCGCTGTCGTTGCTTTCGTGGTGTTGATCAGAACGCCCGAGGCGGTGCTGCTGGACAACGTGGCGGTGCTGCCCGCCTTCCAGGGTCGGGGCCTGGGCAAACGGCTGGTCGCGCTGGCGGAAGCGCGGGCTCGGGAGCACGGATTTCGTGCGATCGATCTTTACACGCACGAGAGCATGCATGAGAACGCCGCGATGTACGAGCGTCTGGGCTACCGTGAAACCGAGCGCAAGACGGTCAACGGCTACCGGCGCATCTACATGCGCAAGCAGCTGCGCTGATGCGCGCGCGCTGCCCCAGCCCGGCCGAGCAATGAGCGCCGCACCGCAACGCACCATTCCCTTCGCGGAGTTCATCGCACTTACGGCGTTGATGACCTCGCTGGTCGCGCTGTCCATCGACGCCATGCTGCCGGCGCTTCCGGCGATCGGCAGCGAACTCGGTGTGACCGACGCCAACGACAACCAGCTGGTCGTGTCCATGCTCATGCTCGGACTGGCATTCGGGCAGATCATCTACGGACCGCTCTCCGACAGCACCGGCCGCAAGCCGGCCATCTGCCTGGGGCTGGCGATCTATGCAGCCGGGTGCCTGCTGTCGATCTTCGCGACCAGCTACGCCATGATGCTGGCGGGCCGCTTCGCGCAGGGCCTGGGCGTCGCCGGTCCGCGCGTGGTCACGCTCGCGCTGGTACGTGACGGCTACGAGGGGCGCGCCATGGCGCGGGTGATGTCGTCGGTCATGGCGGTGTTCATTCTGGTGCCGGTGATTGCGCCGGCGCTCGGTCAGCAGATCATGCTGGCCGCGGGCTGGCGTGCGATATTCGTCACCTTCCTGGGGTTGAGCGTAGTGGTGTTGTTGTGGTTCACGCTGCGCCAGCCGGAAACGCTGCCGCCCGGGCGCCGCGTCGCGTTCTCCCTGCGCCGTATCGCCGGCGCTGTGCGCGAGGTCTGCAGCAACCGGCCTGCGCTCGCCCATACGGTCGCTGCAGGCCTGGTGTTCGGGGCGTTCCTCGGCTACCTGAACTTGAGCGAGCAGATCTTCGCGCAGCAGTACGGGCTCGGTGAGCGCTTTCCGCTGGTGTTCGCCGTCCTGGCTCTGGCCATCGGCGCGGCTTTTTTCGTCAATGCACGTCTGGTCATGCGCCTCGGAATGCAAGTGCTCTGCAGGTGGGCACTGTGGACGACACTGGTGTTGTCTGCGCTGTTCGTGCCGGCGGTGTATTTGCAGGACGGCCACCCGCCGCTGTGGCAGTTGATGTGCTACCTGGTGATCGTGCTGTTCTGCGTGGGCATCCTGTTCGGGAACCTGAACGCGCTGGCGATGCAGCCCCTGGGGCACATCGCCGGTGTGGGCGCGGCCGTGGTCGGGTCCGTCGCGACGCTGCTCTCGGTGCCGCTTGGCGTGCTGGTCGGGCAGAGCTACGACGGCAGCGTGATGCCGCTGACGCTCGGCTTCGCCGGTTTGATGCTGCTCGCACTGCTCACGACGAACCGGGTTGGCTCGGGTGAGGGTTGATTGCGGGCGGCGCGGATTGGGCTATGCTCAGTCATCGGTCTGTCGAGAGAGTTCGATGGTCAGAAAGAAACCGCTGGTCCGCACGCGCAGCAAGGAGCAGGTGCTGCGTAAGCGTTTTACAGTGGCCGGCGCGGACGCCGTGTATGATCCGCCTGTGAGCGCGCAGCGCTGCGCGCTCTGTGGCAGCGACCGTGGTCCGTTCGAGGTCGTGTTCGACGGCCGGCGGCAAGTGTCGGTCTGCACGGCCTGTTCGAGCGAGCGCGAGTAGCGATGATTCCGGCCACATGAGCACCGAGGTGGCGGCGTACCTGGCGGCGGTGCCTCAGGACCGCAAGGCGCTGGTCAATGCGCTGCACGAGATGGTGCTGCGTCTTTACCCCGGGGCGCACGTGGACATGCACTACAGGATGCCCACCTACCGCGTCGGCGACGGGTGGGTGGCGATCGCCAATCAGAAGCGCTATGTGTCGTTGTACACCTGCGGCTATGATCACATCCGGCGTTTCAAGGCGCGCTGCCCGGGAATCAGGACCGGCAAAGGCTGCATCAATCTGCGCACCGGCGATGACATTCCGTGGCCGGAGCTGGAATCGGTGGTGCGCCACGCGATCGATCACCCGAAGCCACAGTGTTGAATCCACAGCGAGGAGAGAGTCATGGCCAGAGCGGCGCTGATCGTCGGGGCGGGTAGCGGAAACAGCGCATCGTTTGCGCGAGCGCTGGCGGCGCAGGGCGTCAAGGTCGTACTGGCCGCACGCAACGTGGACAAGCTGGCCGGACTGGCCGGCGAGACGGGCGGACACGCGATCGCGTGCGATGTCGCGCAGGCCGACCAGGTCGCTGCGCTGTTCTCGGAAGTCGACGACGTGCTGGGCGCACCGGACGTGGTGCTGTTCAACGCCGGTGCGCGGGTGCGCGGGTCAATCCTGGAGGTGGATGCCGAAGAGCTGCGCCAGGCAATCATGGTCGGCGCCTACGGCGGGTTCCTCGTCGGGCAGCAGGCGGCGCGGCGCATGGTGGAGAACGGGGGCGGGGCGATCTTCTTCACCGGCGCGACGGCCAGCGTCAAGGGCTATGCGCAGTCCGCCTCGTTCGCGATGGGCAAGTTCGCGCTGCGCGGGCTGGCGCAGAGCATGGCGCGCGAGCTCGGGCCGCAGAACATTCACGTGGCGCATTTCATCATCGACGGCAGCATCGATCTGCCGGGCCGTGGCCGTACGGCGGACTACGAGGACGGTCTGCTGGACCCGGACGCGATCGCCGAAACCTACATGGCCGTGCTCAACCAGCATCGCAGCGCGTGGACGCACGAGCTGGATCTGCGCCCTTGGGGCGAGCGCTTCTAGCGCCGGCGCCGCGGCATGCCGCTACAAAACGCGCGCCGGCTTTGCGCGCGCTGACCCGCCGGCCAAGCAATACCACGAAGGACAACCGTGCCTTTTCTGGTGTTCTGTCTGTTGCTGCTGCTCACGGTCGGCGCCTGGTTCGCCTGGAGATGGTGGCAGACGGCGCGCCGTGACGCGCAGCGCGAGGTGCCGTTCCCCGAGGCCTGGCGCGCGCTGCTGGAACGCAACGTGCACCTGTACCGCAAGCTGCCGCCACCACTTCGCGAGCAGCTGCACAGTCATATCAATGTGTTCCTGCACAGCAAGACGTTTCACGGCTGTGCGGGCTTCGAGATGTCTGATGAGGTGCGCGTCGTGATCGCCGCGCAGGCGTGCATGCTGTTGCTGAATCGCGACACGGATTACTTTCCCGGCTTCAGCTCGATTCTGGTTTATCCCGGGTCCTTCGTTGCGCGTGCCGTCGCGCACGACGGGCCGATCGCCGGTGTGGCGGAGGACGTGCGGGCCGGGGAATCCTGGCAACGCGGTCCCGTCGTGCTGTCCTGGGACGACGTGGTGCTGGGTGCACAGCACGAGCACGGTGCCTACAATGTGGTGATTCACGAGTTCGCGCACAAGCTCGATGAGGAGAACAGCAGCGTCGACGGCGTGCCCTGGCTGGAAGATGCATCGCAGTACCGGACCTGGGCGGATGTCCTGGGGCAGGAGTACGAAGCGTTGCGCGCACAGCGCGGATCGCAGGTCCTGGACCGCTACGGCGCCAGTTCGCCCGCGGAGTTTTTTGCCGTTGCAACCGAGACCTTCTTCGAGCGTCCGCATGCGCTGGCGGAACAGCACGGCGCCCTGTATGAGGTGCTGAAGCGCTATTATAAAGTCGATCCCTGTACCTGGCCGGGCTGATTCCGCGCACCCGCGCACCGGTGTAAGCTAGGCCGTATGACCGAGTTTCGTACCAAGCGCATCTACGAACCGGCCGCACCGGAGGACGGTTGCCGGATCCTGGTGGATCGACTTTGGCCGCGCGGCGTGTCCAAAGAGCGTGCCGCCGTGGACTACTGGGCGCGCAACGTTGCGCCTTCCGATGCGTTGCGCCAATGGTATCGGCACGACGCGGACAAATGGCCCGAGTTCAAGCGCCGCTACTTTGCGGAATTGGGCAGCAACGGAGAAGCACTGGGTGAGCTGCGCGCACACTTGAAAAGCGCGGTCGTGACGCTGTTGTTTTCCTCACGCGAAACGGAGCTCAACAACGCGCAGGCGCTGCGTGAGTACCTGGATGCGGAAGCCGGCGCATGATCGCGTTCGGCGCCCGGCCGCGTGTTCGACGTCAGGCCTCCGGCGGGCTGGTCGTCGAGAAAAGGCGTGTGGTTGCGTTTTTCCGGCTGTTGCTGGCGCTTGCGTTCGTCACGATCTTCTACCTTGCGCTGTTGCGACTGGGCGAAATGCCGGATCGGCTTTCGCTGCTGGAGCATCTGCGGATGCGCCTCGAGGCGACCTGGCTTAACGGCGTGTTGCTGTTCCTGCCGTTGGTCGTCCTGCCCGAGGTGATAGCGAACTATCGCGTGCTGGCCCGAGGCGAGTCACTTCGCTTCGACGCGGCGGCGCGGGTTATTCGCAGCAACCGTCAAGTGGTGGCGGATTTCGCTGACGTTCGCGAGCTACAGCACGCGGCGGTGAACGGCACGTGCGAAGAGATGACGCTGCGTGTGCTGCTGAATGACGGGCGCACATTGGAGATCGATACAGGCGGAGCGTCCGGCAGGACACGAGCGCTGGCCGAAGATCTGTCGGCGCTGCTGGGCACGCCACTGGTGCGCCGCTGAGAGGGTGGGCGCACCTCGACGATGCGCTCGGGGCGCCCGTCTGAGCTGCCTCGTGTAAGCTCCGCGAGTGTATCGATTGTAGAAGAGACAGCTATGCAATCAGATCTGCCCGACGGGTCGATCGCCCTGGTGACCGGCGCCAGCGCCGGTATCGGCGAGCAGACTGCGCGTGCGCTCAGCGAAGCGGGTTGCCGTGTCATCTGCGCAGCGCGGAGGGAGTCGCGGCTGCAAGCGCTGGTAGCGGAACTGGGCGAAAGGGCGATTGCGCTGAGCCTCGACGTCAGCGATGACGCATCGGTTGACGCGCTCTACTCGCGCCTGCCGGAGGCCTGGCACGCCATCGATATACTGGTCAACAACGCCGGGCACGACGTCGGCGGACGGCGGCGCTTTCACGAAGGCGATGCCGACGAGTGGCTGCGTATTATCGACACCAATGTCAGCGGCATGATCCGGGTCACCCGCAAAGTGATCGAGGGCATGCTGGCGCGCGACCGGGGTCACATCATCAACCTCGGCTCGATCGCGGGCATCGTCCCCTACGCGGGCGGCAGTATCTACGCCGGCAGCAAGCATGCCGTACATGGTTTCAGCCAGTCTCTGCGCCTGGACTACGCCGAAACCGGTATCCGCGTCAGCGAGATCATGCCCGGGATGGTGCGCACCGAGTTTGCGGCCACGCGGTTCGGCAGTGCGGAGAAAGGTGCGGCCTTCTACGATGAGTTCGGTGTCTGCCTCACACCACAGGACATTGCGCGGAGCGTCGTGTTCGCCCTCGAGCAGCCGCCGCACGTGGAGATTGCACAGCTGGTCGTGATGCCGAGCGGCCGCTGAATCCGGGCGCCATGCACCGTGCCTGCGGCGCGTGTTTTCGGGACGGCGTTCGGCCTATAATCGCGCTCCCGACCCGCCCGGTGCGCGGGTCCTGCAGCGGACGAACAGAGCATCAGTGAACTACCGGCAGATCGAGGTGCGACCGATCGCGGGGGCCCTGGGCGCCGAGATCGAGGGGATACGCGTGGCGCCCGATCTGCCGGAGGACGCCATTGCCGAGATCCGTCACGCGTGGCTGGAGCACGGGGTCGTGTTTTTCCGCGACGTCGATCTGGAGCCCGAGGCGTTTCTCGCCTTCGGCAAACGGTTTGCAGCGATCGTCGACTACCCGATGCTCAAGGGTATGGCGGACCACCCGCAGATCGTGGAGGTCAAGAAGCTGCCGCGCGAGCGGCACAACTTCGGGGGCGTCTGGCATTCCGATACGGCTTACCTGGAAACGCCGCCGATTGGCGCGATGCTGCTCGCACGCGTGGTGCCCGAGTCCGGCGGCGATACGCTGTTCGCGAACATGTACCTTGCCTTCGAGACGCTCTCACAAGGCCTGCAGCAGCTGCTGGGCCGTTTACGGGCCGTCAACGTCTCTTCCAAGGGCGCCGTTACCCGAACGCGCGCTGAGCGGATGCAGGATGCGGCGAACGTCGATGCGGCGAAGACCGAGTTTCTCGCCGTGCATCCCGTGGTGCGCACCCACTCTGAGACCGGCAGGCAGCTGCTGTACGTTAATATGGCGCATACCCTGCGGTTCGAGGACATGACCGAGGAGGAAAGCGCGCCGCTGCTGCAGTGGCTGTTTGCGCATCAGACGCGGTCCGGGTTCACCTGCCGCTTCAGCTGGCGGCCCGGTTCGCTGGCTTTCTGGGACAACCGCGCGTGTCAGCACAACCCCATCAACGATTACCACGGTCGCCAGCGCGTCATGCACCGGATTTCGCTTGGCGCGGAGGTGCCCCGGTGATACGGCGCTCTGACCGTCGCGTGGCCCTGCAACCGGCATGAACCGCGATTCCACGCTCAGCGCGGCGCCGCCCGCGTTCGGCTGCGACCGCGCCCGCGAGCTCGCACTGGCGCTGTTCGCTGTCGACGGCGTGGCCACGTCGCTCGCAAGCGAACGCGACCAGAATTTTCTGCTCGACGCGCCGGGCGGGCGATTCGTGCTGAAGATTTCCAACCCCGCCGAGCCGGCGGTCAACCTGGCGATGCAGAATTCCGCGCTGCTGCACCTTGCGCGCCATGCGCCCGATCTCGGCACCCCGAGAGTGTGCCGCACCACGGACCGCCAGGACGTCGCGTGCGTGCGTGATGCGAGCGACGTGGAGCACGGCGTACGCATGATCACATATGTTCAGGGCGATGTGTTCGCGAATGCTGACCACACCGCAGGTCTGCTCCGCGACCTCGGCGGCTTCCTCGGGCGTACCGTTCGCGCGTTGCAGGGATTCGGACACCCGGGAGCGCACCGCGAGCTGCTCTGGGATCTGCGTGGGGCGCAGCGCATCGAGGCCTACCTCGAGCACGTCTCCGACTCGGCGCTGCGAGAGACCGTCACGTACTTCATCGAGCGCTACAAGCAAACCGTCATGCACCGGCTGGACGCGTTGCCTTCGCAGGTGATCCACAACGATGCCAATGACCACAACGTGCTGGTGCGGGACGGTCGGATTGCCGGGTTGATCGATTTCGGCGACATGCTGTTCGGACCGCGCGTGTGCGAGCTGGCGGTTGCCATGGCCTATGCGCTTATGAGCAAGGCCGATCCGCTGAGCGCCGCGCGTGAGCTGGCGGCCGGGTTCAGCGCAATGGTGCCGCTGAGCGGTGACGAGCTGGCGGTGCTCTATGATCTGGTGGCGATGCGCCTGTGTCTGAGTGTCTGCATCGCGGCCTGGCGCACGCGCGATCTGCCTGACAACGACTACCTGCAGATCAGCCAGCAGGGCGCACGCAGGCTGCTGGAGCAGTGGCGGCGCCTGCACCCGCAGGTGGCGCACGGCGCGTTACGCGCCGCTTGCGGTTTCGAACCGATACCGCAGGCGGCGGCGGTGCGGACATTTCTCACCCGGTGCACCGGTGGCTGTTCACCGGTGCTGGGTTTCGACCTCGCCCGGGCAGGCAAGCTGGTGCTGCGCTTTACCGAAGACAGCCCCGATATGGCCGAGGTGCGGGCGCATCCCGGCGCCGCGGCCTACAGTGCCGCACTCGCGGACCGGCTGGTGCAGGCCGGCGCCGATGTCGCTATCGGTCTGTACAGTGAGCAGCGCGGGGTCTACACCACCGATGATTTCGCCGACGGTGAGGCGCAAGGCGAGCGCCGCGACGTGCATCTGGGCATAGACCTGTTCGCGCCTGCTGACACGCCCGTCCATGCGCCGCTGGCCGGCCGGGTGCTCAGTGTGCAGAACAACGCCGCGCGCCTCGACTACGGCCCGACCGTGATCCTGCAGCACCAGACCGATGAGGGCGAAGCGTTTTACACGCTGTACGGGCACTTGAGCCTGGCAACGCTCGAACTGGTGAAGGCGGGGCAGGCGATCGCCGCCGGCGACTGCATCGGCTGGATCGGCACCTACCCGGACAACGGCGACTGGGCGCCGCATCTGCACTTTCAGGTAATGACCGACTGCCTCGGCATGACCGGCAACTTCCCCGGTGTCGCGGCCGTCAGTCAGCTCGACGTCTGGCAAAGTGTCTGCCCCGACCCGAACCTGCTGCTTGGCATCCCGCCGGAGACCTTCGCCGTCGATCCGCGCGGCGTCGATGAGCTGATGCGCGAACGCGTCGACGTTATCGGTCCATCGCTCAGCGTGAGCTACGCGAAACCGTTGAAGATCGTCCGCGGCCGGGGTGTGTTTCTCTACGGCAGCGACGGGCGCCGCTACCTGGACGCCGTCAACAACATCAGTCATGTGGGGCACTGCCATCCGCACATCGTAGCGGCGCTGCATGCACAAGCCCGGCAACTGAACACGAACACGCGCTATCTGCACGAGACGATCCTCGACTACGCGGAGCGGCTGACCGCGCTGCTGCCCAAGCCGCTTCGCGTTTGCTATTTCGTATGCAGCGGCAGCGAAGCCAATGAGCTGGCCTTACGCCTGGCGAGGACGTTCACCGGCAACCAGGATGTGCTGTGTCTGGAGGCGGGCTATCACGGCAATACCAGCGCGCTTATCGACGTCAGTCCGTACAAGTACTCGGGCAAGGGCGGCGCGGGTCGCAAACCGCACGTGCATGAGCTCCCCCTTCCCGACGTGTATCGCGGCGTCGTGCGCAGCGACGACCCCGATCCGGGCGCCGCCTACGCAGCATACGTCGACGCTGAACTGTCGGGAATGCAAGAAGCCGGCGTGGCGCCGGCGGCGCTGATCGCCGAGTCGTTGCCGGGGTGTGGCGGTCAAATCGTGTTGCCCGAAGGTTACCTGATGCGCGCGTACGCATCGGTCCGCGCTGCCGGCGGGGTATGCATTGCTGACGAGGTGCAGACGGGGTTCGGACGCGTAGGCAGTCATTTCTGGGGCTTCGGGTTGCAGGGCGTGGTACCCGACATCGTGACCATGGGAAAGCCGATGGGGAACGGCCACCCGATCGCGGCCGTGATCACCTCACACGAGATCGCCGCTGCTTTCGCCAACGGCATGGAGTACTTCAATTCCTTCGGCGGGAATCCGGTCTCGTGCGCCGTCGGCCAGGCAGTGCTCGACGTGATCGAACACGAAGATCTGCAACGCAATGCACAGCTCACCGGCGCGTCGCTGCTACGCGGCTTGCGTGAAGCCGGAGAGCGTTGCAGCATGATTGGCGACGTGCGCGGGGCCGGGCTGTTCATCGGTGTCGAGCTGGTCACTGACCGGGACTCTCGCGAACCTGCCACGGCGCTGGCCGGCAAGGTGGCCAACCGCATGCGTGAGCTGGGCGTCCTGCTCAGCACCGACGGGCCGGATGACAACGTGCTGAAGATCAAGCCGCCGCTGGTGTTCAACGGCGACCATGCCGACGAGCTCGTAGACACGCTCGTGCACGTGCTCGAAGCGCCGCAGTGACGGGCACGCCGAACGGCCTCGGACCACGTCCGTGTTAGCGACGCTGCGGTCGCTGTTTTCGCTGCTGCTCAGCTACGGGCTGTTGCTGCTCGCCAACAGCCTGTTCAACACGCTGCTGGGCGTGCGCACGCGCATCGAGGATTTCTCGACCGAGATCACCGGTCTGATCATGAGCAGCTACTTCCTGGGTCTGCTGATGGGCGGTCTGTTCGGTGCCCGGGTGGTCGCGCGCGTGGGCCACATTCGATCGTTTGCCGCCTTCGCCTCGATCATGTCGATCACCGCGCTGCTGCACGTGCTCTGGGTGGAGCCGTTCGCATGGTTCGTCATGCGTGCGTTCTCCGGTTTCTGCATGGCCGGGATGATCATGGTCACCGAGAGCTGGTTGAACGAGCGGGCCGGTAACGAGATCCGTGGCCAGGTGCTGTCGCTGTACATGATCACCAACTATTTTTTCGCCGGCCTCGGGCAGTTTCTGCTGCCGCTCGCCGACCCCGCGAAGTTCCATCTGTTCAGCCTGGTGTCGATCGTTTTCTCCGTGGCGCTGCTGCCGGTGCTGATGACGCGTGCCGAAGCGCCGCCGCCGACCCGGCCGCACCCCGGCAACATCCGCGAGCTTTATCGCCTGGCGCCGCTGGGAATCGTGGGTGCCCTGTGCGCGGGGATGGTCAATGCGAGCTTCTACGGAATGGGGCCGGTGTTCGCGCGCGGGATGGGCCTGACGCTCGTTGAAACGTCGCTGTTCATGGGCTGTGCGATCTTCGGCGGCCTGGTGTTGCAGTGGCCGGTGGGGCGTTACTCGGACCGCATCGATCGCCGCCGGATCATCATGCTGGTCACCGGTCTGACCATGCTCTGCTGTGTGGCAATCATCGCCGCAGCCGATTTCTCGGGTGTCTGGCTGTTCGCGGCGGCGGCGCTCTACGGCAGTTTCTCGTTCACCATCTACTCTCTGTGCGCGGCGCACACAAACGACCGCGCGCCGCCGGAACAGCGCATCCAGACGGCCGGCGTGATGCTCGTTTCCTACGGCGTCGGCGCCGCGGGCGGTCCGGTGCTGGCGGGCGCGTTCATGGGGCAGCTCGGCGAGATCGGGCTGTTCGTGCAAAGTGCGCTGGTGACCGGGTTCCTGTGCTGTTATGCCTACTACCGCATGCGCGCGCGCGATCCAGGCGAACGGGGTCAACGCTTCGTGCCACAGCCTTCTTCGCAGTTCACCTCGGAGGAACTCTACACGGCCGCGCGCAACCAGATGGACAAAGACCTCGCCAGCATGGTGAAGCCCCGCTACTGGCGTTAGCGGAGTAACTGGGGTCGGACCACGCCAACTGCATGTATTTACATGGAAAGACTCCCAATTCACTGGCTCTCAGGCCTTAGACGGTCGATTTCCGAGCCAAAATGCGGCCGCTAAGCGGTTCGTAACTGGTCGCCACCGGGTGCCTGACGCTGAGGCTGCTTTGGCTGGAGGTCAGCGCCGTTAAATGGGGACATTCTGCTTTTTCACCCGGCTCCCAGATCAGTTGCGGCGCCTCGACGGAACAGGTGAATCGCTACGAACACCGGGTCAAGTAAAAACAGCAGAATATCCCCATTCACGCCTTGCGCGACTTCAGGAGTGATCACTGCTCAAAACTCCAATATCGTGATTTCGCCCATTCTCACGGAACCAGCTTCTGTACCGCCATCGGCGGCTGGGGGCACGGTGACATCATCGGAGGTCACAGTGACATCGACGGGCATATCGAAGTATGCGAGGTACATTGGAGCCGGCGACCGGTCGAGGAGACAGGGGGCTCCGGTAGTCATATCCATGCCGCTGTCAGTTCCGTCACAATTGGTGTACACCTGAGCAACCGGCATCGGATTGATCGGATCAAATGTTATGTTGTTTAGCTCGTTGTTGTTGTCATCCTCTACATCGGCAACAAGCCAGGCATGATTTGCGAGCAGAGGGCTCATCACCGGAATGGCCGTGTTGATGATGGTTTGCGCCTCGTCCGTCGTCACAGCGGGAAGATTGATGTTTGACTGATCAGCGTCGAGCGATCCCTTTTGGGTGTTTATGGTAGTGAAGTTGGCTTTCGTTAGACGCAGATAAAACATCCTGTTTTTCTCTATAGCGAGAGAGTAATCACCGTTGGCATCTGTGGTCGTCGTGGGCCCTCCTCCTGGAGTTGTATAGACAGCTTCAATAGCAACACCCGGCTCACCGGTATCACTCAGGTCTTCAACTTTTCCACTAACAGTAGCAGTCTGCGCAGCTGGCGGCGGTGTCGTAGCTGGCGGGGGTGTCGAGCCACCACCGCCACAACTGGATAAACCAAGCTGCGAACACCGCCTGATCAAAACAGCAATGTCCGCCTTTACGCAGGAGCGCACTCACCCCTTGATCGGCGTCAGCCCGGAGTTCGGAGCGTAAGTACTGCCCCGGCAGTGTAAATCCCCGCTTCCACCGTCCGCCTTCGGACGGTTCGGACTTCCAGTCCGTAGTAGACCAGCCTGGAGGCCCGACCAGGCGGAAGGAAGATCACCTGCGCGCGGCGCGACGGGGACCGTCCGGGATCGACCAAACACCTTTCACTCGTCCGGCATCGCTGCGGCCTCGGGTAGAATCCGGGCGACCTTTGCTACAATGCCATGCTTCAGACCATGATCGACCGGACTGCATGACGACATCTGTTCCCAAGCGCCGCGCAGTACTGTTTGCCGATATCACTGCGAGTACGCAACTTTATGCTCACATGGGCGACGCTGCTGCTCGACGGTTGGTCGCGGATTGCCTTGACAAGTGGACAGCAATTGTCGAGGGCAATAACGGAGAAGTCGTTCAGCTGCGCGGCGACGGTTTACTGTCCACTTTTCCCGACCCCGAGTCCGCGGTCCGTGCCGCGAACAAGATACGGGAAAGTCAGATCAGCAAACCTTTGTCGATGCACGCTGGAGTACACGTCGGTTCCATCGTGCGCGAAGGCGAGCAACTGTATGGAGACGTTGTAAATGTCGCTGCACGCGTAGCTGAGATCGCCAAAGACGGTGAGATCCTCGTAACGCAGCAAACAATGGAGCTGCTTTCGGCGGAATTTCAGGAAACGGGGCGCCTGTTGAAAAAAGTTCCGATCAAGAATAAGAAGCCCATGAATCTGTACCTGATTGCCGAGCGCGAGCCTGTCACTGAATATTTACCACCTGCGACGACCAGATCCATACACTTCAAACTGCAATTGCGCTATAAAGACCAGACTCAACTGGTCAGCGACGAAAAGCCTGAGTTTATTATCGGGAGGGTCGACGATTGCGATCTCGTCGTTGATCA
>JAHELT010000093.1 GCA_024644045.1 Chromatiales bacterium
GTCTCGATCTTGTTCGCCGGCAGCGCGACCTTCACCACCGCTTCGGGGAGTTCGGCACGCAGCACCGGTCCGCCGGCAATGGCTGCGCCGCTCAACGCCAGGCCGGCGAATGCCCCGAGGCGGCCTGCAATCCGGTGAGGTTGTTGCATCGCTTGTGTACCCTTTTTCTTGGTTCACCGCCCTGTTGTGACACCGGTTCCCCGGGCAAAGTTCATCCATTCCAGCGTCCGTTGTCCGCGTTGGGATTCCGGCGTTGATGTCCATCGCGGCTCGGACCAGAACGGTGATCCGAGGTCCCGGATGCTTCCGAACGGGGGCGTTCTGCCGTAATCTGCGGCCGTTGCCGCCAGGAGAAGCAAGCCGATGGAGCAGGAAGTCGCCGACGCGTTGGCGCGAATCCCGCTGTATGCGGACATCGAGCGCGGTTCGATTGTCACCGAACGCCTCGGCGGCCTGACCAACCGCAACTACCGGATCGATTCGGCAGCCGGCTCGCACGTGCTGCGCCTCGCCGGTGAAGGGAGCGGCGACTACATCGACCGGGCCGCGGAAAAGTACAATGCCACCATCGCGGCAGCCGCCGGAGTCAACGCCGAGGTACTTCATTTCGACGTTGAACGGGGCACCATGCTGTGCCGCTACATCGACGCCTGCGTGACCATGGGCGTCGAGCGTTTTCGCGATACGGCGCGGGTGCACCGGGCAGGCGTCGCGTTTCACCGGTTGCACACCTGCGGCAAGCGCTTCCAGGGCGAGTTCGAACTGTTCGAGCAGATCGACAACTACCTCGGTGTCGTGCGCAAGCTCGGCGCCTCCGTTCCCGAGGGCTATGACGAGGTTCATCGGGACGCGGCCGCGGTGCGTGAAGCACTCGCCGCGCAACGCCTGCCCAACGCGCCGTGCCACTGTGATCCGCTCGCCGAGAATCTGCTCGACACCGGTGAGAGGATGTACATCATCGACTTCGAGTACGCGGGCAACAACGATCCGATGTGGGATCTGGGCGACCTGTCGGTCGAGGCCGCGTTCTCCGAAGCACAGGATGAGGCCCTGCTCCAGGCCTACTTCGACGGCGAGCCGCACCCCTACGATGTCGGCCGCATGGTGATGTACAAGGCCATGTGCGATCTGCTGTGGACACTGTGGGGCGTCGTGCAGCACGCCAACGACAATCCGGCCGAGGACTTCTGGGCCTATGCGGCAACGCGTCTCGAACGCTGCCGCGCCCTGATGGCCGATTCAGCGTTCCCGCGCCATCTGGCGGCGGTCAACCGGGGCCCCTGACGTTGGCGCCCGTACAGCCGGGAACGGCGGAGTTTCTCGACGGAGAGCAGTACACGCAGGCCTCGATATCCGCCTACGAAGCGGTCTACGGCGAGGATTTCGTGAGCCCCGGGGGCGCGGACACCGCGCGTGAGCTGATCGCCCGGCTGGGGCTCGCGCCCGGCGCCCGGGTGCTGGATGTCGGCTGCGGGCTGGGCGGCAGCGCCTTTCTGATGGCCAGAGAGTTCGCATGGCAGGTCGACGGCATCGACCTGTCCGAAAACATGCTCGCCGTCGCGCAACGGAAACTCGCCGCCCATGCGCTGCAGGACCGGGTGAAGCTGGAGCACGGCGACTGCCTGAACCTGCAGCGGCCCTGCCGTTACGATGCCGTGTACAGCCGCGACGTGTTTCTGCACATCCACGACAAGACGGCACTGTTCGAGGTGCTGCGTGAAACGCTGAAGCCGGGCGGACACCTGCTGTTCACCGACTACTGCTGCGGCGACAAACCCTGGAGCAACGACTTCGCGGAGTATGTGCGAGCCCGGGCTTACTGCCTGCATACGTTGCCGCAGTACCGTACACTGCTGGAAGCCGCCGGCTTCACACGGGTCACCGGTGCGGACTGGACGGATCGCTTCGCCGCCATACTGGAAGCCGAGCTTGCGCGAATCGGTGAGGCGACCATCGAGACCACCCTGCGCGACAAGCTGCACGCCGCGTGGCAGGACAAGCTCGAGCGCGTGGGGACGGGTGACCATCGCTGGGCCATGCTGGAAGCTTTCGTACCCGGCTGACGTCCGGGACAGCGGCTGTCGCCCGGAATGCACGCCCGGTTCACGCCACCGCCCGGGACACGTTAGAATTCGGCGCCTGAACGAGCCGCCGCCTGCCGCACGCGCAACGTCGCGCTGATGGGTCGGTGCGTACTTTACGCTCCACGTAACGATCCTGCTGTCCAGACACAGGCAGCCCGGAGAACTCCATGCCAGCACACCCGCTTCACCGCCGCTTTCTGCCGCTCGTGCTTCTGGCGGCGGTGTGTCTCCAGAGCGCGCCGCTCCACGCCGGCGTCACGATCGTCAAGAGCGAGAACGACAAGCGCGCCTATGAGAGCTTCGTTCTACCCAATCGGCTCAAGGTGCTGCTCATATCGGACCCGGACACCGACAAGGCGGCCGCGGCGATGGACGTTTTCGTGGGCAGTGGCAGCGACCCGGCGAAACGCCCGGGTCTGGCGCATTTCCTTGAGCACATGCTGTTTCTGGGCACAGAGAAGTATCCCCAGGCGGGCGAGTATCAGGCGTTCATTTCGACGCATGCAGGCAGTCACAACGCCTACACCGCCTTCGAGCACACCAACTACTTTTTCGACATCGACACAGACTACCTGGAGCCCGCGCTGGACCGTTTCGCGCAGTTTTTCGTGGCCCCGCTGTTCAGCCCCGAGTACGTGGAGCGCGAGAAGAACGCGGTGCACTCGGAGTACCAGTCCCGCAAGCGCGATGACAACACCCGCCTGCACCACGTCTGGAAGCGGGTGGCCAACCCGGCGCATCCGTTCTCCCAGTTCAGTGTCGGCAGCCTGGATACGCTGTCGGACCGGGACAACGAAAACGTCCGCGATCAGCTGATCAGCTTTTACCGGCGACACTACTCGGCGAACGTCATGGCATTGGTGGTGCTCGGCAGGGAACCCACCGGGGTGCTGAAACAGTGGGTCCAGGACAGGTTTGCCGCCGTCGCCGATCGCAACGCCGCGCCGCTGGACATCCGCGAACCCCTGTTTGAAGCCGGCCGGCTGCCGGCGCGGATCGATGTGGTGCCGCTCAAGGACCGGCGCGTGATGCGCCTGACGTTCCCGATACCCGCGGTGCAGGCGTACTTCCGCGCGAAGCCCGTCGACCATATCGCCAATCTGCTCGGGCACGAGGGCAAAGGCAGCCTGTTTGCCCTGCTCAAGGCCCGGGGATGGGCCGACCGGCTGAGCGCGGGCGCCGTGATGAGTTACCGCGATTCGGCCACCCTCGACGTGACGATCGATCTGAGCATAAACGGCCTCGAGCACGTGACCGAGATCGGTTCGCTCGTGTTTCAGTACATCCGGCTGATCCGTGAGCAGGGGATCACCGAATGGCTGTTCGATGAGCAGAAGACGATCAACGATATCGCCTTCCGCTTCCAGGATGAGCCGGAACCGATCGGCTACGTCCGCTCGCTCGCGCACAACCTGCAGATCTACCCGACCGAAGACGTGCTGCGCGGCCCCTACGCGATGGATCGCTATGACCGGTCAGCGATCTCGCTGTTTCTCGACCGGCTGACGCCCGACAACGTGCTCCTGACGGTCAACGCAAACGGTATGCGCACGGATACCAAAGACCCGTGGTTCGACACCGCCTACCGGCTGCAGCCGCTCGATGCGCGCACCGTGGCGCGCTGGAAGAGCGACCCGGTGGATCCCGGTCTGAGCATTCCGCGGCGCAACGAGTTTCTGCCCGTAGACCTCGCGGTCAAACCGTCCCGGGAACCCACCGCGCATCCGGTGCGGCTAAAGCGCACGCCGGGACTGGAAGTCTGGTTCCAGCAGGACACCGCCTTCGTCGTTCCCAAGGCGGACTTCTACATCAGCGTCAGATCCCGGCGTGCCAATGACACACCGGAGCATGCGGTGCTCACGCAGCTCTACGTGAAGCTGGTCAACGATTCCCTGAACGAGTTCTACTACCCGGCGTATCTGGCTGGCCTCAAGTACGACCTGTACAAGCACAGCCGCGGTTTCAGCGTGCGCGTGTCCGGGTTCCACGACAAGCAGAGAGTGCTGATCGACCGCATCGCGGCGGCTCTGATTGCGCCCGCAATAAGCGACGCCGGCTTCAAGCTCGCCCGGCAGGACCTGGCGGAGAACCTGATGAACACGCGGCGCGAACCGCCGCATCGGCAAGCCGTGATCGAAGTCCCGAAGCTGCTGCTGCATCCCCACTGGACGGAAGAGCGGCAGCTGAGCCATTTACAGCGTCTCACAATCGACGACATGCGGCGTTTCATTCCGCGGCTGCTCGAGGAGATCGATGTGGTCGTGCTGGCACACGGCAATCTGCACCGTGCCGACGCAATCGCGCTCGCCGGAGTGCTGGAGAAGCAGCTGCTGACCCGGTCGAAACCTGGAAAAGTGCCCCGCAGCCAGGTCGTGAAGCTTTCGCCCGGTACGGACTACCTGCGGCCACTGGTTATCAACCATCCGGATTCCGCAATCGCCGTGTATCTTCAGGGAGCGGACAAGAGCCTCGGTACTCGGGCGCTGGTTTCGCTGGTCGCACAGGTGCTCTCCTCGCCCTTCTACAGTGACCTCAGGACCGACAAGCAACTCGGGTACATCGTGTACGCCACCGCGCTGCCGCTGCTGGAGGTGCCGGGCATCGCCTTTGTCGTCGAGTCGCCCACCGCCGATCCGGCAGCGCTGCAGCGCAACGTTGAGCGTTTTCTCTCCGGCTATGCGGACACGGTTGCGCAGATGAGCAGCACTGAGTTCGAAAATCACAAGCAGGGCCTGCTCACGCTGCTGCTGCAGGAGGACAAGACTCTGCGCGAGCGCTCCGACCGTTACTGGCACGAGATCGATCAGCAAAGCTACGCGTTCGACAGCCGCGAGCAACTGGCCGAAGCGGTGGGTTCCATCACTCAGGCGCGGTTCGTCGAGTTCTACCGCGCGTTTCTCCTGCAAGCAACGCGGCGTCGTCTCATAGTCAGCAACAATGGCAATGCCCATGCGCGGTCGCCAATCGAGCCGGGCCCGAAGCGGGCCGTGATAGACGACCCGGACGTGTTCAAACAGAACCAGGCGTACTTCCCCAGGTATTGAGCGGCGCGGCTGAAGGCCGGTGGCGCCCTGCGCCCGCGGTCGATGGTCCGTTACGGTCATGGCTCTTGTATAAAGCGTCCGATCGAACGAAGCTTGCTACCGGGGCAAGCGCCGCGGAATCGGGACGAGGTTATGAAGACACACGCACGCGTAGTGGTGATCGGCGGCGGCATCGGCGGCTGTTCCACTCTCTATCACCTCACGCGCGAGGGCTGGGACGACGTGGTGCTGGTCGAGCGTGACGAGCTCACCTCCGGCTCGACCTGGCACGCGGCCGCGCAGGTCACGCAGTTCGGTTCCAACCAGACGTTGGTCGCGCTCAAACGGCACAGCGTCGAGCTGTACCGGGAACTGGCCGCCGACGCCGACTTCCCGATCAACTACCACATCACCGGCGGCATGCGCCTCGCCTACACCCCGGCGCAGGTCGACACCTACAAGCATTTCGTCGGCATGGCAGCCGGTATGGGCGTCGAGATGGAATACATCGACGGCGTCGAAGTGGGCCAGCGTCACCCGCTGATCGATACCGAAGGGATTGTCGGTGCCTGGTGGGACCCGCTGGACGGCGACATCGACCCCGCGCAGTTGACCATGGCGCTCGCCCGCCGGGCGCGGCAGGCAGGGGCCGAGGTGTACCGCTTCAATCCCGTTGAGGCGATCACGCGCAAAGCGAACGGCGAGTTCGTCGTGCACACGCAGAACGGCGATATCACCTGCGAGATGCTGGTGAACGCCGCGGGCTACCGGGTCAACGAAGTCGGCGCCATGCTGGGCGTCACGCATCCCGTGGTGTCGATGCAGCACATGTATTTTCTGACCGAGCCAATTCCCGCGTTGCTGGCACTGGATCACCGCGTGCCGATCATCCGCGACCCCGGTGACGACTTCTACAGCCGTCAGGAAAAGCACGGCCTGCTGGTCGGGGTTTACGAGCAGCGCTGTGAGACCTTCGGCATGGACGGCATCGACCCGCATTTCAGCAAGGTGCTGTGCCCGCCCGACCTGGATCGCTGCCTGGACAATATGACGCGAATCTTCGAGCGCCTGCCGTGCCTCACCGAGACCGGCATTCACACCGTGGTCAACGGACCGATCACCTACAGCGCGGACGGTGCACCGCTGATCGGCCCGATACCGGCGATACCCAACGCGTTCGCGTGTCTGGGGCTGCGCGCGGGCATCGGCGAAGGCGGCGGGCTTGGCAAGGTGCTGGCCCAGCTCATGGTGCACGGGGAATGCGAGTGGGATGCCTGGTTTCTCGATCCGCGCCGTCTCACCGGGTATGCGAACACCGAGTACACCGCGCTGAAAGTGATCGAGGACTACCAGCGCGAGTTTCACTATCACCTCCCGCACGAACACCGCCCGGCGGCGCGTACCGCCCGCACCACGCCGCTGTATCCGGTGCTGGACCGGCTGAACTGCGCCTGGGGCACGGTCAACGGATGGGAACGCGCCCTGTTTTTCAAGCCGCACGCCGGTTTCGTCGACGAGCCGGGCTACCGTTTCACGCCCACGAAGGACGTTGTCGCACACGAAGTAGCGGCGCTCGCTGACGGCGTGGGTGTGATGGAAGTCTCCGGCTTCAACCGCTACGAGATCAGTGGACCCGCCGCCGAGGCGTTTCTCGATCGCCTGGTCTGCGGCGCCCTGCCCCGCGACGTCGGCAAGGTGAATCTGTGCTACCTGCTGACCGAGCAGGGCAACGTGCTGTCCGAGGCGACCATAGGGAAACTCGGCGAGCAGCGTTTCTGGTACGGCTCGGCGGCCGCCGCGGAATGGCACGACCGCGACTGGCTCACGCAGCACATGCCCGACCGGGGCGTGAGTCTGCGCGAGATGACTGCGACACACACCGTTCTGGTCGTCGCCGGCCCGCGTTCGCGCGAGCTGTTGCAATCCGTGTCGCCGCGCTGCCAGTGGTCCGCCAATTCGTTTCCATGGATGCAGGCACGGCCGGTGTTCATCGGCCCCGCGCAGGCGCTCGCCATGAGTGTGAGCTTTTCCGGCGAGCTGGCCTACGAGCTGCACGTGCCGAACGAGCAGCTGTATCTGGTATGGGCCACGCTCGAAGCCGCCGGTCAGCCGTTCGGGTTGAGCCATTTCGGGCTTTACGCCACCGAATCCATGCGCCTCGAGAAAGGCTACCGGCACTGGAAGGCCGATCTGATCTATGAATACAATCCGATGGAATCGGCGCTCGAGCGATTCGTCAGGCTGGACAAGCCCGACTTCGTCGGCAAACAGGGACTGCTTGCCCAGCTCGATCGCGGGCTGCGCAAACGCTTCGTCACCCTGACCGTCGACACCGATGTTGCGCCGGCGCACGCCGGTGACCCGGTGTTTTCCGGCGCTCAGCAGGCGGGTTCGGTCACGTCGGGCGGTTACGGATTCCGCGTCGACAGGAACATCGCCTATGCGTTCGTGGATCCGGACTCTGCGGCCGAAGGCGCCGCGCTGAAGGTCGGCATTCTCGGCGAACGTCATACCGCGCAAGTGGCGGCGAACTGCCTGTACGATCCGGAAAACCAGCGGGTGCGCCGGTGAGAGACAAACCTGCCAGCGGCCGGCGGGTGCGCCGGGGTGGCGGCGGCCGCGAGGCGAAGCGGGCCGAGCGGAAAGCGCCGCCGCAGGCCAATCCCTGCCCGCCCGGTCAGATCGGGGGCCGCTATCAGCCGCTCAGTGAGCGGGACTGCGAGAACATCTATGCCACGGCGCTGCGCATCCTGGATGAGCTGGGCATGGGTGAAGCGCCGACGGCGCTCCGCGAGCAGGCGCTGACAGCGGGTGCGCACCTGAGCGACAGCGGACGTCTGTGCTTCCCACGCGCGATGGTGGAAGATACGGTTGCCGGCGCCTGCCGGAAGTTCGTGTTTCACGGTCGCGATAGCCGGCACGATTTCGAAGTCGGCGGTGAACGCGTTTACTTCGGCACCGGTGGGGCGGCTGTGCAGACGCTGGACCTCGAAACGCAGCGTTATCGTGCCTCCACGCTGCAGGACCTCTACGACTTCGGGCGCGTAATCGACACGCTGACCAACGTGAGCTGGTTCACTCGTTGCTGCGTGGCAACCGACGTGCCGGACATCTTCGAACTGGATGTGAACACCGTCTACGCCCTGCTGCGCGGCACCACCAAACCCGTGGGCACGAGCTTCACGCTGGCTGCCCATGTCGATCCGATCATCGGCATGTTCGACACCGCTCTGGGCGGCGAAGGCCGCTTTCGCAAACGCCCGTTCTGCAAGGCGCACATCAGCCCGGTCATCTCGCCGCTGCGCTTCGGCGCGGATGCGGTCGATGTCACCATCGCCTGCATTCAGGCGAACGTGCCGATCAATGCCATCGTCGCGGCCCAGTCCGGGGCGACCTCGCCGGCCACAATCGCCGGCATGCTTGCGCAGACGCTGGCGGAGACGCTGGCCGCGCTGCTGCTGGTAAATGTCTTCCGGCCCGGCTATCCGATGATCTTCTCCAACTGGCCGCTGGTCATCGATCTGCGCACCGGCGCCTTCGCCGGTGGCGGCGGTGAGATAGCCCTGCTGAACGCGGCCGCCGCGCAGCTGTCGAACTGGCTGGGCCTGCCGTCCGGAGTCGCGGCCAGCATGAGCGATGCCAAAGCGGTCGATGCGCAGATGGGTATGGAAAAAGCCCTGTCTTCGCTGGCGACCGGTCTGGCCGGCGCGAACATGATCTACGAATCCTCGGGCATGATGGCGAGCCTGCTCGGTGCGTCGTTCGAAGCCTTTGTGATCGACGATGAAATGCTCTCGCACGTCTACCGGGTGCTGCGGGGCGTCGAGGTCAGCGAGGACACGCTGGGGTTCGAGGCGGTACGTGAGGCGATTACCGGGGAAGGGCATTTTCTCGGCGGCCCGCACACCATGGCGGCGATGCAGCGCGATCATTTCTACCCGAGGCTCGCCGACCGTGAAACACCGCGCACGTGGGCCGAGCGAGGCGCTGAGGACATATGGAGCCGCGCACGCAAACGGGTCGTAGAGACGCTGGAGCGGCATCACCCACGTTATCTGGACGCGAAGCAGGACCGTCGGATTCGCGAGCGTTTCAACATTCTGCTGCCCGGGCCGCTATAAGACCGTCGCGCCACTCTCGATAGACAGCAGGAATGGTTCAGCGCAAACTCCCGTCACCGGTAGCCTGCCCTGGAGGCCGGAGAGCAGACACATCTGTCCGTACGTCCCGCTGTACGCCACAGCGGGCTGCAAACACACTAATCCCATGAGCAATCCCGTCGAACCCCTCGTGACCTGGCTGCAGGCACTGCAGCAAATAGACAGCGAGACCGAGGCCGAGGTGCGCCTGTGCCTGCTGGATACACTGGCCTGTGTAGCGGCGGGGAAACAGGCGCCGGTTTATGCAAAAGTGAAAGCGTCAATTGCGGCACGCAGCGCCACCGTGGAGCTGGGCGACCGCGCGCTGCTGCTGGGCAGCGCCGCGCATGCCCTGGATTTCGACGACTCCGAGATACTGGGATCGACGCATCCCAGTGCGGTGCTGTTCGCCTGCCTGCTGCCGCTCGGGCAGGCCCGCAACGCCACGCCGGCGGAGCTGTGTGTAGCGTACGTCGCGGGATTCGAATCGATCGCCTGGTTCGGCCGGGTGCTGGGTTATCGTCACTATGACGCCGGCTGGCATGCGACCGCCACGATCGGTGTACTCGGTGCGACGGCGGCCTGTGCGAAGCTGCTCAACCTCAATGCGACGCACACAGATGCCGCACTTCGGATCGCCTGCAGCTTCGCCGCCGGACTGAAGAAGCAGTTCGGAAGCGATACTAAAGCCATCCACGCCGGGATGGTCGCCAAGCACGCGATCGAAGTGGTCATGCTGGCGCAGGCCGGATGCACGGGCGGTGCGGAAGTCTGGCAGGGCGCTACCGGCTACTTCGCGCTTCACGCCGCCGCAAACCCCGATGCCAGCGACGCTCACCGCGCGCTCGGCGAAATCAGTGCGTTCTCCAGCGTCGGGGTGGTGCGCAAAGCCTACCCGTGTTGCCACTACACGCATCGGCTGATCGACGCGGCAAAGGAGGTCGCGCGCGACATGAACGCCGGCGACATCGAGGCGATCGAACTCGAGATGCCTGCGCCCTACTACGCCGTCGTGGCGAATGCAGCGCCTTCAACCCCCGACCAGGCTCGGTTCAGCGCCAGCTACTGCACTGCCAGTGCGTTGATCGACGGCGACATAACCCTAGCCAGCTTCAGCGAGGCGGCACTGGCGCGTCCAGCAATCACTGAGCTGTTGCCGCGCGTGACTGCCCTGCCCTACACGTGCGACGGGTTGCCGGATCTCTCGCCGGATGCACCCGATACCTTGCATGTGAAGCGTCGCGGCGGTGAACGCATCTCGATCGAAGTTGTCGACGTGCGCGGCACGCGCGGCCTGCCGCTGGGTGAAACGGCGCTGCGCACGAAAACGGCGCAGTGCTGCAGGCCTGCGCACTCAGGCGCACAGGTGGAGGCCCTCGTGGAGTTCTGTCTCGACGATTCCTCCCGGGCGCGGGACCGGAGCGTACAAACGGCGCCGCTGCCGTTTCTGCATGTGTAGCACCCATTCTGGGTTCGGCGCCGGCGCGTGGCGGTAAAGATACTCGCACTGGGCGGCGACGGGATCGGCCCCGAGGTGGTTGCCGCTGCGCTCGAGGTGCTCGAGGTCGTGGCACCCTCAGTCGGCCTGCGCGTGGACCTGAGCGAGGACCTCCTGCACGGTGCCGCCTGGGACAAGTACGGAACGTTTCTGCGCGCCGAAACGCTGGAAGCGGCACGCCGGTCGGATGCCGTTCTCGTCGGGGCCGTCGGCGGACCCCGGTGGGATCACATTAGCGTCGAAGGCGGTCCGGCCGAGCAGGACGGATTGATGAAGCTGCGCCGGGAGCTCGACGTGTACGCCGGCCTGCGCCCCGCCCGCGCGTGGGACGCGCTGATCGCCAGAACGCCGTACCGCGCGGCGCTCGTGCGGGGCGCAGACTTGATGGTGATGCGCGAGCTGTGCGGCGGTGCTTTCTTCACCGCTACTCGAGGTATTGAGGCCCTGGCGGGCGGCGGGTGGCGCGCGTTCGACCTCAATGAGTACAGCAGCGCGGAGATCGAGCGGTTCGCTCGCGTCTGTTTCGAAGTGGCCCGGCGCCGCAAACGCCGGGTCGTTTCGGTCGACAAGTCCAACGTGCTCGTGGCGGGACGGCTGTGGCGGGAAGTCGTGAGTGAAGTCCACGCCGCCGGATACGGCGACGTGAACCTTACGCACCTGTTCGCGGACAACGCCGCCTACCAGCTCGGCCGCAACCCCACCGCGTTCGACCTGATCATGGGCGACAACCTGTTTGGCGACCTCCTGTCGGACCAGGCCGGGGTGATCGCCGGCTCGCTGGGTATGCTGCCCTCCGCGTCGCTGCCGGGATTGCATGAGCCCGGTCCTGGCATCTTCGAGCCGGTGCACGGCAGCGCGCCGGACATTGCCGGTCAGGGAATCGCCAATCCGATCGGGATGATTCTGTCCGTGGCGATGATGCTCGAGTACGGTTTCGACCACGCCGACGCTGCACGGCAGATTGAAGCTGCTGTCGATACATGCCTCGACCAGGGCATCCGCACGCCGGACCTGGGTGGAACCGCGACAACGGCTGAAGTCACCGAAACGGTAATCCGCAGCTACACTCGTCCTGCTCGGTGAAGCAGTAGCTCAAAACCTCCGGATCCTCGTCCTCGGCTGCCTCATTGCCCCACAAATAAACGGGTCGTCCAGTCTGAACATCCCTGGTCCGTGCGTTGTCAGCCGGCCGCATTCCAGTCCGCGAAGCGCGGATCAGAATCCGTCGCGCGGTATTTTTAGATTCCAGGTCTTGTCGAACAGGCGCACGTCGCTCTGGAACGCTTCGAGCTGGGCCTCGACTATGAAGTGCTCTCCCGTAGAACTCATGCGCAGCCGGCCGCGGGTACGTGTCTGCCAGTCGGCGCGGCCGATTGCGTACTCGCACGTGTAGTCTGCGTTCGCCGATAGCGGGTCGTCGTCCCGGATGCTGAAGCGCTCGTTGGTGACCGATTCGATCTCCATGCGGTTGTGCGGCAACCGCACGCGGCCGGCGTCCTTGATGATTTCCAGGGTGACGCCGCCGGTTTCGATGTCGCGCGTAATCGTGCGTACGTTGCGGCCCCTGGTCAGCGTCTCGACAGGCAGCGGCGGCGCGCCCTCGGCCTCACCCAACGCGGGCGGCCTGGCCATCTCGGCGTTGCCGAGCCGCACCGGCAGCTCGAGGTAGCTGTCAGCCGCGTTGACCGTCACCGTAGGTTCTCCGGGCACCGGCCAGGCCATCGGCCAGTAGCTGCTGGACAGCGCCAGGCGCAGCCGGTGACCCGGCACGAAGCGGTACCCGGTGTCGTTCAATCGCACGCTCACGTTGTAGCGTTCACCGGGTGTCAGCGGGCTTGGTCGTTCCCGGCTGACACGCCGCGCCAGATTCAGGATGCCGAAACTGACCAGCGTGGATGCACCATCGGGCGCCACGTCGCAGAGGCGCGCTGCAACCAGCGCCACCGGCTGATCGACGGTCACGCCGAGCGCGACGCTCGGCGTCCCGAGCAGTTCCAGCGGTTCCGTCAACGGCGGTGTGTCGAAGCACACCGATTTGCCGTCGTCCTCGCGCTGGTCCAGCGGCAGCTGGGCCGATTTTTCCGCGGTCGTGTACCAGGGCATGTACTCGCCCGAGCCGAGCCCGCAGGACTGCGGCGAGCGGATCGCGAAAGCGCCGGCGAGCGGCAGCGTCTCGTCCAGGCGCCCTGCATTGAAGTAGCGGCGCTCGCGGACCACCGACGAGAACGGCCAGTGCGCCTCGGCGATCCAGCGCCCGGGCCGCTCAGCGTGATCCGGCGTTGCCGGTACCTGCTGCATCAGGTAGGCGCAGAACTCGGGCTCGGCGTCCACGCCGTTGTCCACGCCCTTGAGCCAGCGATCGAACCAGCGCACCACCTGCTGCAGAAACCCGGCATCCGGGCCCGGAAAGCCCAGGTGCGGATAGGTGTGCCCCCACGGCCCGATCAGTCCACGGCGCGGCACGCCCGGTGGCAGGTGCTCGAACAGGCGCAACACGGTGTTGGGCCAGCAGTCGGCCCAGCCGGTCACGGCATACACCGGGCAGTTGAACTTGTCGTAATGCTCGCACGGGCTGCCCTGAATCCACAACGCGTCGCGGCGCTGGTGCTCGAGCCAGGTCTGAACGAACAGCGGCGCTTCGAGGCGCTGCAGCCAGAGGGCCTTCCACTGCTCACCGACCACCTGAGGATCGGGCGGGCGGCTGTTGAAGCCGAGCATGATCGCGCCCCAGCCGACGGTCTGGCCGGCCAGGCCGCCGACGTAGTAGCCGCCGTCGTCGTAGTAGCGGTCCACCGAGGCGCACACCGGCACGATCGTCGCCAGCGCCGGCGGGTTACGCACCGCTGCCTGCAGCGCGGCGACCCCGCCCCACGATATGCCGATCATCGCAACCTTGCCGGTGCACCAGGGCTGCGCCGCGAGCCATGCGATCACCTGGTCGCAATCCTGTTGTTCGATGGGCAGGTACTCATCGAGCATGACGCCCTCGGAATCGCCGCTGCCTCGCATGTCGACACGCACCGACGCGTAACCGTGACCGGCGAGATACGGGTGAATCGTGGAATCGCGCACGGCCGTTGCGTCACTCTTGCGATAGGGAATGTACTCGAGCACGGCCGGCACCGGATGGGCTTGCGCGTGCTCGGGCAGCCACAGGCGTGCGGACAGGCGGCAACCGTCGGACATCGGGATCCAGGCGTGCTCGATCACCTCCACCCGGCGTGGCAGGTGCGATGCGTTATGCATCTCGGCTCATGACAGAAAGGTGCGCACCCATGCTGCAGGCTCAACGCGGAAAGTGGCAGGTCAACGCGTGCGCAGCGCTCACGGTGTGCAGCGGCGGAAACGTCTGCCGGCAGGCGTCACCCACGAACGGGCAGCGGGTGTGGAACTCACAGCCGGCCGGGCGATCGCGCAGACTCGGGATCTCGCCTTTGAGCTCGATGCGCTCGAGCACGGCATCCGGATCCGGTTCCGGGTTGGCGGAGAGCAGTGCGAGCGTATAGGGATGGCGCGGCCTCGCGAAGATATCGTCGGTCGGCCCCTGCTCCACGAAGCGGCCTAGATACATGATCGCGGTGCGATCGGATATGTGGCGTACTACGTTCAGGTTATGTGTGATGACGAACATGCACACCCCGAGGTCCGAGCGCAGACGATTCAGGAGGTTGAGTATCTCCCCCTGCACGGAGACGTCCAGGCCGGCGGTCGGCTCGTCGGCGATGATCAGCTTCGGATCCAGCGCGAGCGCCCGCGCCACGCCGACGCGGCGCGCCTGTCCGCCGCTCAGCTGATGCGGGTAGCGCGCGGCGAACTCCGGCGGCAGCCCCACCATCTTGAGCAGCCGTGCCGACTCGGCCTTGAGATCGCGTTCGCGCACCCGGTGAATTCGATAGGGCTCGGTAATCAACGCACCAACGCTCAGGCGCGGACTCAACGAGCCCACCGGGTTCTGCCACATGAAGGCGATGTGCCGGCGGTAAGCCTTGAGCGCGGCCGTATCCATGGTGGTCACTTCGGCACCTTCGAACCGGATCGAGCCTTCGGCGGCAGGCAGCAGGCCGGCCACCGCAAGGGCCAGCGTGGACTTGCCAGACCCGCTTTCCCCCACCAGCGCAAACGTCTCCCCCTCGTCGATCGAAAACGAGGCGTCGCGCACCGCATCGATGCAGGGGTCGGACACACCCCCGAACAGCGCCTGCAGGGTCGAGCACACGCGAAACCGCACGCGCGCGTTTTCTACCTGCAGCAGCGCGCTCACGTCTGCGTCCGGTGACAGCTTACGAAGTGCGTGCCGGCCGATTCGGTCCACGCCGGCACAACGTTGTCGCACCGCTCCATCACATAGCCGCAGCGGTTCTTGAAGATACAGCCGGCGGGCAGCTCGACGAGATCTGGAATCTCGCCCGGGATGGTCGGCAGCGAGCGGCTCTTGGCCGCGATGCCTGCCGGATCACACTGCAGCAGCTTTTCCGTGTAAGGGTGCGCCGGGCGGTGGAACACGTCGCGGGCGGTGCCCTCTTCCACGATCTCGCCGGCATACATGACCACCACGTAGTCACAGAGCTCGGCGATGACACCGAGGTGATGCGAGATGAACAGGATCGAGCACCCGATGTTGGTCTGCAGATCCTTGAGCAGGTGGATGATCTGCACTTCGAGCGTCGCATCCAGCGCGGTCGTCGGTTCGTCGGCTATCAGCAGCGCCGGTTCCGCCTGCAGCGCCATGGCGATGGAGATGCGCTGCTGCATGCCGCCCGAGAACTCGTGCGGAAACTGACCGAGACGGCTCGCCGGGTCCGAAATGCCGACCCGCGCAAGCATCTCGACGGCGCGCCGCTGCTTGTCTGCACGTGACGCGTTGCGGCGGTACTGGATATCGGTCATCTGCCGCCCGATGGTCAGCACCGGATTGAGCGTCGACATGGGGTCCTGGAACACGACCGACATGCGGTTGCCGCGAAGATCGCGCATCGCCGCTTCATCCAGGTCCAGCAGGTTGCGAGACTCGAATTCGATACGGCCGTTGGGGATGAATGCGTTGCCCGCGAGCAGGCGGATGATCGAGGCGATCAGGGTAGATTTACCGCAGCCGCTCTCACCGACCACGCCGACGATCGATCCGCGGGGTACGTCCAGGTTGACGTGCCGCAGCGCCTGCAGCGCGCCGTGATCGGTGCGATAGTGCACCGACAGGTCCGTCACGGTCAGTACGTCACTGCTCACACGGTCCTCCTCAGTTTCGGATCGATCAGGTCGCGCAACGATTCACCGAGGAAGGTGAAGCCGAGGGTCACCATGAGCAGCGGGATACTGCCCGCGACGATCGGCCAGGGCGTGTTGCGGATCAGGGTGTAGCCGTCGTTCAGGATGCTGCCCCAGGACGGCGTCGGCGGTTTCACACCCATGCCGAGGAAGCTCAGCCCGGCCTCGAGTGCGATTACCGTCGGAATGTCCATCGAGGCGAGGATCATCAACGGGCCCATGACGTTGGGCAGCACGTGCACGCTGAGCATACGCGCCGTGGATGCACCCATGGCGCGCTCCGCTTTGATGTACTCGTTCGACTTGATCGACAGCGTCTGGGTCCGCGCCACCCGGCCGTAGTTGGGGATCGTCGTCACCACGATCACCGCGATCACGGTCTCCAGGGACGGGCCTACCAGGGCGACCGTGGCCAGGGCAAACATCACGGTGGGAAAGGACCGGATAGTGTCAAAGAACAGCATGATCGCATTGTCGAGCCAGCGTGGACCGAAGCCGGCCACCATGCCGAGCGCCACGCCGATGAAAAGGGCAACGCCGATTGTGATCAGCGCGACCTTGAGCGCCACCTGGCCGCCGTACAGCACGCGCGAAAACAGATCGCGGCCAAGCTGGTCGGTACCGAGGAAGTGCGCGGCCGACGGGTCCTGCAGCCGGTCGCGGATGTTCAACGCGATGGGATCGTAGGGCGCGATGAAGGCGGCGAACAGCGCACCCACTGTGACCAGCGTCACCAGGATCAGCCCTATTCGACCCAGCGGGTCTCCGAAGACACGGCGCAGGACGTCGATCACAACGAAGTCCGGATGCGCGGGTCGAGCCACGCGTTGACCAGATCCGAGACCGTGGTGCTGATCACGAACAGCACAGTGCTGATCAGCACCGATCCCATGACCACCGGGTAGTTGCGGGTCACGATGGAATCGTAGATGAGCTTCCCGATCCCCGGGCGCGCAAACACGATCTCGGTGAACAGCGCGGCGGACAGCAGAAACCCCATGCCGACCCCGATCACGGTGACGGTCGGCAGCACAGCGAGCTTGAGCGCATAGCGGTAAACAACTACTCGCTCCGGCAGGCCATAGGCGCGCGCGGTGCGGATGTGATTCTCGCCCATCACTTCCAGCATCGAAGCCCGCACCAGGCGTGCCAGATAGCCGATCCAGGACAATCCGATGGCGAACGCCGGGAGCACGAGGTGCACGGCCTGGTCGGCGACGTCACCGCGGGTGCCCGCACCGACCGCAGGGAACCACTGCAACGTGACCGCAAACAGCAGCAGCGAGCACAATGCCACGACAAACGCCGGCGCCGTGATGCAGGCAACCGACACGACACCGGTGATGCGATCGGCGAGCGTGTTGCGATGCAACGCGGAGTAGCACCCCAGTGGAATGCCGATGAGCGCCGCAAACACGATCGCGGTGAAGATCAGCCACAGCGTGTAAGGAAGCTGACCGAACACGATCTCGGTGACCGGTCGGTTGGTGATGATGTCCATGCCCAGGTCGCCGCGCAGCAGATTAGCGAAGAAACGCAGGACCTGCACCGGCATCGGCAGATCCAGGCCCATGCGCGCCGACATGCTCGCGATCAGCTCCGGCGTTGCGCGAGGACCGAGCAGGATGCGGGCCGGATCACCCGGCACCAGATGGATCATGCAGAACAGCAACGTCACCGCCAGCATCACGATCACGACGCCGAGCGTAACCCGCTTGATCAGGTACAGCAGCATCTAGTCACGCTGAGGAGTCGCAAGCAATTGCGCCTGCCGCGGGGCGGCGCCGCAGTAAGCGCGGCACCGCCTTCGATCGCAGCAACCCGCCGCGGCCTAAGCCGGCTTGAAGTAGCGCAGCAGCGGCAGACCGTCCGGGCGGAACGCGGGCTTGATGGTGTTTCGGTACACCACCGGCGTCGCCTCGTGGGTGATGAACCGGTAGGCGCCGCTCTGTTCCATCAGGTCCTGCATCTTGCGGTAGAGCTCCGCCCGCCGGGCGGTGTCCGACTCCGCCTTGGCCATGGCCTCCAGCTTGTCGAACTCCGCGTTGCTGAAGCGTTCCCAGTTCCAGATGCCTTTCTGGCTGGTTACGAACCAGGCCGTGGCGTAGGACGGATCGGGTCCCATGGAGAAACGGTTCAGGATCAGCTGGATGTCCTTGTAGCGCTCCCCTTTGCTCGAATCGCCCAGCGACCAGAAATCGCCCGACTCACGCAGGTTCACATCCACCTTGATGCCCACCTGAGCGCAGGTTGCCTGGATCACCTGGGCCGTGGTCACATTGGCCGCTTTGTTCAGTACGTCGAGCGTGACGCTTGCACCGCCGGACATCCCGGCCGCATCGAGGTACTGCTTGGCCTTCGCGAGGTCGGCCGTGGGCGGCACCAGGCTCTTCGGGCGGTACCCGATCAGACCGGGCGCAATGATGCCGGTCGAGGGTTCAGCCGCGCCGAAATAGGAGGCCTCCACAATGGACGGCACGTCGATGCAGTGCTGCACGGCCTTGCGCAGGTTTTCGTCGGCCATCGCCTTGTTTTCGACGTTCATGCCGACCCACACGTAGTACAGCGACGGATACTCCTCCACGGTGGAATTGGCCGGGGGCGAGGCCTTCAGTTTCCCCACGGAACTCAGCGATACCCGCGTGCAATCGATGTCGCCGGCCTCGTAGGCGATCTGGGCGGTGTTTTCGTCGTCGATCGGAAGGATGTGAATCTCATCGAACGCGGCCTTGCCGCCGTGCCACTCCGGATTGCGCTCCAGTACGGTTTTCTGTTTCGGCTGCCACTCCTTGTGCCTGTACGGACCGGATACACAGGGGGTTTTTGTATCCACCTTGCCGCCCGCTTTCTCCCA
>JAHELT010000010.1 GCA_024644045.1 Chromatiales bacterium
GCACCATCGGCGGCATGGCGTAGATGATGGTGGCGATCATTGCCGCCACCGGACCGAAGCCGAACAGGAACAGCACCGGCACCAGGTAGGCGAACACCGGCACGGTCTGCATGAGGTCGAGCACCGGCGTGATCACCGCCTCGGCGCGGCGGCGGCGGAAGCCGAGAATACCGACCGCGAGACCGCCGGCTACGCCAATCGGCACCGCGATCAGAATGGAAGACAGCGTCACCATGGCGCTGTCCCACTGGCCGAAAACGGCGAGGTAGGCGAAGCAGGCGCCGACCAGCAGCGCGAGCTTCCAGTCCCTGGCGTAGTGTCCGAGAATCGCCGCCAGCGCGACCACCGCCAGCCAGGACAGGCGGCCGATCCGCACCGGCGTCTCGGCATCGGGCGCGAACGTGAAGCCCGCGGCGAGGACACCCTTGGCGGCCGCGAGCGGCCAGTCAAGCAGCCATGCGATCGAGCGCGTGAACTCCTTGAACGTGAAGACGCCGAACGTGGCTTCGTTGATCAGCCACTTCATTAGGCCGCTGATCCACAGGCGCAGCGCCACCTCCCAGTCGCGCGGGTAGCTGACCGCCCATGGCCACAGCTCGCCGAGTGCGTACAGCAGCAACGTCAGCAGCAGGACGGCCGCCCACGCCAGCGCCCAGGGCCGGGGTCGCGCCTCGCCCCTCAGGCGCCGGTTCGCGAGCACGCTGCTCATGTGCGGTGGTTTTTGCCTACCAGTACGTCCAGTACCGCTCGCCGGCTCAGCCGGCCGACGGCCTTGCCCTGCTCGTCGGTGACCGAGACGTCACTGTCGCCGTCGATCAGCGCCTCGGCCAGATCCTCGACTTTCGCGCTGGCCGCCACGCTGCCGGCCAAGCCCTCGGCGCCGCCCAGCGGGCTCATGATCGCACCGGCAGACAGCACCTTGGCGCGCGGGATGTCCTTGGTGAACTCGGCCACGTAGTCGGTGGCCGGGCGCAGCACCAGTTCCTCGGGCGTGCCGATCTGAATCACTGCCCCGTCCTGCATGATGGCGATGCGGTCCGCCAGGCGGATGGCCTCATCGAAATCGTGGGTGATGAATACGATGCTCTTGTGCAGCACATTCTGCAGGCGCAGGAACTCGTCCTGCATCTCGCGGCGGATCAGTGGGTCCAGGGCGGAGAAGGGCTCGTCCAGGAACCAGATCTCCGGCTCCACCGCCAGCGAGCGGGCGATACCGACTCGTTGCTGCTGCCCGCCGGAGAGCTCGCGCGGATAGTAGTTCTCGCGGTCCTTGAGCCCCACAAGCTCGATCACTTCCAGCGCACGGCGCTCGCGCGCACCGCGCTCGACGCCCTGAATCTCCAGCGGGAACGCCACGTTCCCGAGCACCGTAAGGTGTGGCAACAACGCAAAGTGCTGGAACACCATGCCCATCTTGTGCCGCCGTATGTCGGTCAGCTGCTTTTCCGACATCTGCAGCAGATCGCGATCCTCGAAAAACACCTGCCCGGCGGTGGGCTCGATGAGGCGGGACATGCAACGCACGATGGTCGACTTGCCGGAGCCGGACAGGCCCATGATGATGAAGATCTCACCCTCGAAGACCTCGAGGGTCACGTCGCGCACTGCACCGATCATTCCGGCAGCGCTCAATTGCGCGGCGCTCGGCATGTAATCGTGCTCGCTCAGGAAACGCTCGGCGTTGTTGCCGAACACCTTCCACACCCCGCGGCACGCGATCTTATGACTCCGCCCGGTGTGCGAGGCGGGCGCCTGCACGGGTGCTGCGCTGCTCGTGGTTTCCTCTACGGGCATTGCAGTCGGCTCGGGCTGCCGGCACCGGGCGGCCGGCAGCCCCGTGAAACGGTGCCGCCGCCGTCAGCTACACGCGGTCCACTTCTGCCACGTGCTCTTGTTGCCGTTGATCCAGCTCTCGACGACGTCATCGACCTTCTTACCTTCGAGGTCGACTTCACCGACCATCGTGCCCATTTCCTGATTGGACAGCTTGAAGTTCTTCACGGCGCGGTAGGCGCAGGGCCACTTGCTCTCGCCGCCCTTCCAGCCGACCTTCTTGATCCAGCCGCGCGGCTTGCCGCAATCATAGGCCATGTTCGGGTTCATGCCCCACTTCGGGTCGCTGTAGCACTCCTCGGTGTAGCGCGGGAAATCGACCCACTCGCCCTTGAACTTGATCGGCGCCCAGTGCGGCGTGTAGACCCAGGCCAGCACCGGCGCTTTACGCTCGTACGCCGACTGAATCTCGGCGAACAGCGCCGCATCGGTGCCCGCATGCACCACCTCATAGTTCAAGCCCAGCGCTTCCGCGCGCTCGTCGTCGAACCCGGCCCAGGTCACCGGTCCGCCCAGGTAGCGGCCCTTGGGATGCGTATCCGGCGTCGAGAACGCCTCGGCACACTTGTTCAACGCTTTCCAGTCGGGCAGCCCCGGACACTTCTCCTTCATGTAGGCCGGGTACCACCACTCCTCGATGGCAACCATGCCGGTTTCACCCAGGTCGACGGTCTTGCCGGTTTTGAGGCTTTCGTCCATGGCCTGCTTGCCGGTGGTCTCCCACATTTCCATGGCGACGTGCAGATCGCCGGATTCGAGGCCCGCGAACTGCGCGATGTAGTCGGCCTGCTGGTATTTGACGTTGTAGCCCATCTCCTCCAGCACGCGGCCCATGATGTGGGTGGTGATATACTGACCGGTCCAGTCGTGGATGGTCAGGATGATGGGATCCTTGGACTCGGGGGCGGCGGCGCTCACCGAGCCGGTGAAACCGATCCCCGACGCCACTGCAACCGCAGTGAGGACTTTGACGAGGGTTCTCATAGGGTCTCCTCCAGATTGTCGTTTTTCGTCGCCGCTCGCAAGCGCGCGGCGATGCGCTCGGCCGCACCCGACCAAGCACTCAATCAAGTATGCGTCATATCCACATGATGTCAATTGAGCCACGTGGTTTGTGTTGAAATTATGTGGAAGATGTGTTGGATTTACCGCCATCGAATCGCCCGATGGAACGTATCCGCGCGCCGATGGTGACCTTCTCCAACAGACGTCAGTCGGAAATCATGCAAACCGTGCGGCTGCACGGCGCCTGCACGATCGGCGAGCTCGCCTCGCAGCTGCAGGTCTCCGACGAAACGATCCGGCGCAACGTCAAACCGCTGGTTTCGCGCGGGCTCATTCTCAAGGTGCACGGCGGCATCGCGCTCCCCGAGCAGTTGCAGGAGCCGCCGTTTCAGCGCCGTATGGCGGAGCACAAGATTGCCAAGCAGCGGGTCGCCGCACTGGCGGCAAAGCAGATCGAGAACGGCGACTCGCTGGTCATCGACAGCGGCTCGACGACCAGCTACGTGGCACTCGCGCTGTGCAGCCACAGCAACCTGCTGGTGGTCACCAACTCGGCGGAGATCGCGCGTACGCTGGCGCCACGCAACGGCAACCGCGTATACATGGCCGGCGGTGAGCTGCGCGCCAACGACGGTGCCGCATTCGGACCGGCCGTCGAGGCGTTCGTACGCCAGTTCGAAGTGCGCCACGCGGTGCTATCGATCGGCGGCATCAGCGCGAGCACCGGCTTCATGGACTTTCAGCTGTGCGAGGCCGAGTTTGCGCGCGCGGCGATCGATCAGGCAGAGCAGACGCTGGTGGTGGCCGATCGTTCGAAGTTCGGCCGCAAGGCACCGATTAAAGTGTGCGCCGCCGACGCGGTCGACCTGCTCCTCACCGAGGCGCCACCGCCGCCGCCCTTCGCTGCGCGGCTGTGCGAGGCGGGCGTGCGGTTGATGGCAGCCTGAGGCCAGGGCGGCGTGCGGCGTTCAGAGGCGATACACGATGAGCAGGACGCTCTGCTCGATGGCCGGATCGAGCGGCGTGTAGTCATTGTTGTGCAGGACGACGCGCAGATCATGCGACCCGTCGGTGATGTCGGCCGGTATCTGCACTGTGATCGTCGGATCGGCGCCCGCCGCAAGATAGTCATCGCCGCCCGAACCGTCGAGGTACACGCGATAATGGCCGGTGCCGGATTCGTTCGCCTGACCCATCTTCGAGGCATCGAGCGTGAAGTCGGCTACCGACACCGTGACGGTGACCTGGTCGTTGGGCTGGACCGCGTGGGTCTTGTCGGCTTTGACCGCGAGCTGCGGGCCGGCTGCACCTGTCGCAGCCGGCGGCGTGGTGGCAGCCTCCGTCGGCGCGCTGGCGGTTCCCTGATCGGGAGAGCAGCCGGCGAGCGCCGAGAGCACGAAGAACACCGTGGCGGAAAGAGCGGCGTGGCGCATGCGTGAAACCCCGATTGGCGGTCAATGGGTCGAGCGCACGATCTTAGCGTTCAACACCCGCTACTTGAAGTCCGTTACGGTCGCGCGCCGCCAGGCGACGCTGCGCCGCGGACCCCCGCCAGCGCATGTCTGACCCGCCGGACCAGGCGCGCATCGTCGTGATCGGCGGCGGCATCATCGGCTGCTCGACGGCCTACCATCTGGCACTGCACGGTTGCAACGACGTCGTTCTTCTGGAGCGCGCGCAGCTCACGTCGGGCTCCACCTGGCACGCGGCAGGACTCGTGGGCCAGCTGCGCGCGAGCGCCAACATCACGCAGCTGCTGCGCTACTCCGTCGAGCTCTATGCCCGCCTCGAGCAGGAGACCGGGCTCGCCACCGGCTGGAAGGCAAACGGTTCCCTGCGCCTGTGCTGCAGCAAGGCGCGGCGCACCGAGATTCAGCGCCAGATGGTCACCGCGCAGTCCTTCGGTCTGCACATGGAGTTCCTGTCGCCGGGCGAAATCGCGGAACTGTGCCCGGGCATGAGCGTAGCAGGCCTGGACAGCGGCGTTTACGTCCCCTCCGACGGCGTGGCCAGCCCCAGCGATCTGACCATGTCGCTGGCCAAAGGCGCGCGCGACCGCGGGGTGCAGATAGTCGAGAACACGCCGGTGACCGGACTGCAGCTGAAGGACGGTGCGGTGGCGGCAGTGATAACGCCGCAGGGATCGATTCGCTGCGAGAGCGTCGCAATCTGCGCCGGCCTGTGGTCGCGTGAGATCGCACGCAGCGTGGGCGCGAACATTCCGCTGTTGCCGTCGCACCATCAGTACATGATCACCGAAACCCTCGAGGATTTGAGCCCGGACATGCCCGGCATCCGCGACCCGGACCGCCTGACCTATTACAAGGAAGAGGTCGGCGGCCTGGCCGCCGGCGGCTACGAGTTCAACCCGGTGCCACTCGAAGGCCGGCCTGCGCGCGACGACGCGGCGTTCGAGCTGTACCCCGAGATGCTCGAGCATTTCGAGCAGTTCATGCCGGGGATGATCGAGCGTTTTCCCGGGCTCGCCGCGGTCGGCGTCAAGCGCTGGTTCAACGGGGTGGAGTCGTTCACCGAGGATACCAATTTCATCCTCGGCGAGCTGCCGGAGGTTCGCGGGCTGTACACGGCCTCGGGCTTCAACGCGATGGGCATAGCCTCTGCCGGCGGAGCGGGCATGGCGCTGGCGCGCTGGATGATCGACGGCGAGCAGCCTTTCGACCTGTGGCCGGTCGATCCGCGACGCTTCGGTGCGCTGCACCGCTCCGACAGATCGGTTCGCGTGCGTGCGCTCGAGGGCCAGGGCCACCACTATGCGATGCACTGGCCGCACTATGAGTTCACCGCCGGGCGTCCGCTGCGGCGCACGCCCCTGTTTTACCGGCTGCACGAGCACGGCGCCTGCTTCGGCGCCAAGTCCGGCTGGGAGCGCCCCAACTGGTTCGCCCCGGCGGGCGTCGACGCCAGAGACGAGTACAGCTTCGGACGCCCGAACTGGTTCGAGCACGTGGCCGCCGAGCATACCGCGGCGAGGGAAACGGCCGCGCTGTTCGATCAGTCGGCGTTCGTGAAGTTCGTCGTGACGGGGCGCGATGCGGCAGGCGCGCTGCAGCGTATCTGCGCTGGCGACGTCGCAACCGATCCCGGGCGCGTTACCTACACTCAGATGTTGAACCGGCGCGGCGGCATCGAGTGCGACCTTACCGTGACCCGCGTGTCCACCAGCGAGTTCTACCTGGTGACCGGCACCGCAATGGCCACGCACGACCTGCATCACGTTCGCCGCCACTTGCGCAGCGGCGAAGACGTGACGGTGGTCGACGTGACGTCGGGTTACGGCGTGCTCGGCTTGATGGGCCCGCAGTCGCGGAGCATCCTGCAGTCCGTAGCCGAGGCGGACGTCTCCGCCGCCGCTTTCCCGTTCCGCGGCGTGCGCGAGATCATGGTCGCGGGTGCGCCGGTGCGTGTCATTCGCATGACCTTCGTCGGCGAGCTCGGCTGGGAGCTGCATATCCCGAGCGAGTTCATGATCACGGTGTACGATGCGCTGCACGAAGCCGGGCAAGGGCTCGGCCTGCGCAACGCAGGCTATCGCGCTATCGATTCGCTGCGCCTGGAAAAGCAGTTCTGCGTATGGGGCGCGGAGATCACGCCGGACGACCTGCCCTACGAGGCGGGCCTCGGTTTTGCGATCGCACTGCACAAGGACACCGACTTCGTGGGACGGGATGCCTTGCTGAAGCACGGCAACCAGCCGTTGAACAAGCGCCTGGTCAGCGTCACCACGGAGGATCAGGACGTGGTGCTGCTCGGCCGCGAGACGATATATCGCGACGACCGGGTCGTCGGCTGGTTGAGCAGCGGCGGCTACGGGCACACCATCGGCAAGCCGCTGGGACTGGGGTACCTTCGCAATCCGCAGGGTGTTGACGACGGGTTTATCGCCGGCGGCCACTACCAGCTGGATGTGGCGGGCAAACGCATCGACGCGCAGGTTCACGCCCGGGCGGTGTACGATCCGCACGGCGAGCGGATGCGCAGCTGACGGACAGGACACCGGGATGTCGAGCACGGTTGAAATCATTGAACGCCTGAGCTTCTGGAAGGGCGACATCGAACTGGAACCCCTGTCGGGCGGGCTCAGCAACGAAAGCTTCATCGTCACCGACCGGGGCAGGAAGTACGTGGCACGTTACGGGCTGGATATTCCGGTGCATCACGTGATTCGCGCACGCGAGCTGGAAATCAGCCGCGCGGCCGCGGCGGTGGGGCTTTCGCCGGCGCTGCACCTCGCGCAAGACGGGGTGATGGTTTTCGACTTTGTCGACGGTAAAACCTACGCGGCCGAAGACCTGCCGCCCAACCTGCCGGCAGTCGTTGCGCTGATCAAGCGATGTCACACCGAGATGCAGTATCACGTGCGCGGCACCGGCTACCTGTTCTGGGTGTTCCACGTGCTGCGCGACTACGCGCACACCATGCGCGAAGGCAACAGCCGCATGCTCGCCGAGCTGCCGCGCCTGGTGGCGATCGCCGAGGAGCTCGAGGCGTCCTCGGGTCAGCCCGTAATCAGCATCTGCCACTCGGACCTGCTGGCTGCAAACTTCATCGATGACGGCGAACGGCTGTGGCTGATCGACTGGGAGTACGGCGCATTCGGCAACATCTGGTTCGACCTCGGCAACGTCTGTGCGATCTCGAACTTTCCGCGCGAGGCTGAGGCGGCACTGCTGCAGGCCTATTTCGAACGTGAGCCGGATGCAGGCGACTGGCGCCGCCTGGACGCCATGCGCTGTGCGGCACACCTGCGCGAAGCGATGTGGGCAATGGTCTCCGAGCTGCACATGACGCTGGACGTGGACTACGAAGCGTACACCGCGGAGCAGCTGGCGGGCTTCGAAGCGGCGCACGCGCGCTACCGGGAACGCTACGGATTGTGATCGCGGAACGAAAAACGGCGACCTTCTACTTTTTGGATTCGCCAAAAAGTAGAATGCCCCGGTTCCGACATTTCCTTAAAACGATGCCGCAATGATCAAAGCCATCACGTTCGACCTCTGGGACACAGTGATCCACGACGATTCGGACGAGCCGAAACGCGCGGCCCGCGGTCTGCGCAGCAAGCGCGAGGAGCGGCGCCACATGCTGTGGGAAGCGTTGAACCGTGTCGAGCCGGTCGACTACGCGAACGTGACGCTCGCCTACGACGTCGGAGAGGCCGCCTTCAACCATGTCTGGCACGACCAGTTCGTTACCTGGACCGTGCACGAGCGCATTTCGGTGATTCTGCGGGGGCTGCGGCGCGAACTGCCGAGGGCGGTGTTCGACGACGTCGTGGCACGTCACGAGGAAATGGAAACGGACATTGCGCCGGACCCGATCGAAGGGGTCGGCGAAGCGCTGGAGACCCTTTCGAGGACCTATCCCCTGGCCGTGGTCTCCGATGCGATCGTCTCGCCCGGACGCTGCCTGAGAAAATGGCTCGAGATGCACGGGCTCAAGCACCACTTCTCGGGCTTCGCGTTCTCCGATGAAGTCGGGCATTCCAAGCCCCACCGCGACATGTTCGCGAGCGCCGCCGGGCAGCTCGGCGTGAAGATCGAAGAGCTGGTACATATCGGCGACCGCGATCACAACGACATCAAGGGCGCGCACCGGCTCGGCATGAAAGCGATTCTGTTCACCGCCACGCGGGCCGACGACCAGGCGATCACCACCGCCGACGCGATCTGCGAGCGCTACCCGGATCTCCCCGGTATCGTCGACGCGCTCGCGGCCGGCGCACGATGACCTGAGGCCATGTCTCTGGAACCCCGATTCCTGGTCATCGACGGTTACGCCAAGAGCGGCCGCGACGAGCTGGCCGCCGGCGGCGCCACGCCGGCGGGTGTGCTGTACCAGCAGATGCTCGAGCGCATTCATCCCGGCTGTGTTGTGGACGTGATCTACCCGGCCGATCCCGGGGTGTCCCTGCCTGCCGGATCGGGGCTCACGCAATACGACGGCATTGCCTGGACCGGCTCCAGTCTCACGGTCTACAAGGACGAACCGGGCGTGCTGGCGCAGATCGAGCTGGCGAGGGCCGCGTTTGCCGCGCGCGTGCCCTCGTTCGGCAGCTGCTGGGCGGCGCAGATCGCCGTGGTGGCCGCGGGCGGACTGTGCGCGAAGAACCCGCGCGGGCGCGAGATGGGACTGGCCCGGAAGATCGAGCTGACCGCCGAGGGTCGCGGGCATCCGCTTTACCGCGACAAGGCCGGCGTGTTCGACGCATTCATCAGTCACGAGGATGAGATCACGCACCTGCCGCCCGGTGCGCTGAATCTTGCCGGCAACCGTTTCAGCACCGTGCAGGCGGTCGCTGTCACCCACCAGGGGGGCACGTTCTGGGCCGTGCAGTACCATCCGGAGTACGATCTGCACGAGATGGCGCGGCTCACCTACTGCCGCCGCGAACGACTCACCGGTATGGGGTTCTTTGCCGATGTCGAGGCGGCCGTGAGCCACGTGAACAAGCTCGAGCTGTTGCACCAGGACCCGCAGCGCGGCGATCTCGCCTGGCAGCTCGGCGTCGACGCCGACGTCATGAACGAGGACGTGCGCCAGATCGAAGTGAGGAACTGGATCCACGAGCTGGTGTTGCCGACCATGCAGCGCCGGCGTTGAGGACCGGACCAGTGGGCAACAACGATCAGCATCATGCGCGGCGCGAGTACGCGGGCGGTGCCATGTCGCGCGCCGAACTGCACGAAGATCCTTTCCAGCAGTTCACCACGTGGCTGCAGCAGGTGATCGACTTCGGCAGCAAGGATGCGACCGCGATGACGCTTGCCACCGCGGACGCCGACGGCGCACCTTCCGCGCGCACGGTGCTGCTGAAGCAGCACAGCGCGAACGGCTTCGTCTGGTTCACCGACTCGCGCAGCCGCAAAGGCCACGAGCTCAGCGTCAACCCGCGTGCCGAGCTGTTGTTCTACTGGCGGGATCTGGATCGGCAGGTTCGCGCACGCGGCCCCGTCGAAGCCTTGCCACCGGGCGAGGCGGACGCGTATTTTCAGTCGCGCCCACCTGGCAGCCGCTTCAGCACCGCCGCCTCCGAACAGACTTCGGTCATCGCCAGCCGCGAGGTGCTCGAATCCCGGGTCGCGGCCCTGCGTGCCGAGTACCCGCACGGCAACGTCCCACGTCCCGAGGCGTGGATCGGCTACCGCCTGCGCCCGTACAGTTTCGAGTTCTGGCAAGGCCGCGAAAACCGGCTGCACGACCGGTTCCGCTATCTGCTGGAGGACGGCCGCTGGCGTATCGATCGCCTGTCCCCCTGACGGGGGTAGGGCTTCACGTCGGTGTTTCGACCACCGGCATCAGCGCACCACGCATGCTCAGGAACACGCACCCGGCTGCCGCAAACGCCGCGAACACGAATGCGTAGCGCAGGTCCAGGCTGGCCGCCAGACCCGCGAGCAGCGCGCCGAGCGCGCCAACCCCGTCCATGATCGCGAACGCCAGTCCCAGGGTGGTCGATTCGCTGCGTCCGGTCGCCTCGACCATGACCGCGAGTATCGCGGCGCGCACACCGACCAGCAGCGCAACCGTGGTCACCAGCAGCAATGCGATACCTCCACTGTGCTCGATCACGGCGACCGCGCCCGCGCTCAGCATGGCTGCGGAAACGCCGGCCGTGATGATGCCCCGGCGACCGAGCTCGTCCGAGAGCCGTCCCAGCACCGGCTGCAGCAGCGAGCCGGCCAGCAGCATGGCCGCGAACAGCAGGCCCGTCTGAGAAGCCGTATAGCCGTGGTGTAGCTGCATGAACAGCGGCGTCATGCTCATCACGGCCATCAATGCCATGTTGTAGGCCACCACGGCCGCCAGCAGCCGTAAACCGGCCGGCTGCCGCCACACGTTCCACAGATGCAGCACATCGGCTTGCGACACGCCGTGCGACTGCGCATCCGGCACAGCCCGCGCGAGCCGCAGGAACACCACCCCCATCAGAACCGCCGGCAGGATCGAAAGTTGCAGCACACTGCGCCAGTCGAGCACGGCGAGCAGGAACCCGGCCGCCAGCGGCGCGCCCACCTCCGCGAGCGTGCCGCCCAGTGCATGGATGCCCAGTACCTGTGCTCGCCGAGACGGCATATGCTGGACCAGCACGCCGGTGGCGATCGGGTGCCACGCGGCCGAGCCGAGCCCACCGACCGCGAGCAGCGCACCCAGGGTCCAGAAATCCGGCGACCAGGACGCCGCAAGGTAGCCGAGCACTACCCACCAGAAGGTGGCGGCGAGCAGCAGGCCGCGGCGCCTGACGTGATCGCCGAGCAGACCGGCGGGCAGGTACGCGAGACTGGCACCGAGCGCGTGGATGGTGATCAGCAGACCCACCTCGCCGGGCGAAAGGTCCAGCGCCACCGCGATCGCCGGTGCGAGCAGCCAGACCGCCGCACCCGGCCAGTCAACGGCCAGGTGCCCGGCCGGGAAGGCGATCATGTAGAGCGCGCGGTGCATCGGGGTACGCGTATCAGTAGTGCGGAGGAGGCTCGTGCGTGTCCGGGTCGGCGCCACCGTCATCGGCCAGCGACTGAAGCCGTGCCCGCAGCGCCCGGCAGACGGTCTCCAGCCTGTCCAGGCGTTGCTGCTGCGTGACGATCACCTCGTTGAGCTGGGTGAGGGCGAGTTCCTGGTAAGCCAGCTTGGTCTCCAGTGCCTGGACACGCGCCTCAGCGTCGTCGCTCATGCCTCACCGGGGTGTGGTGCGATGCCACCGCGTGCGGCACCGCTTTCGACGGCGCGCCACAGCACTTCGTGCCCGTGCGGCAAGGCGCGCCGCGGCGAACTGAGCCATACGCGCAGCAGGGTGCGCGCTCTTCGCCGAACCGGAGCGTCCTCGAAAGCCGTACGCGCGTGATAGATGACATGGTTGTTCAGGAACTGGATGTCGCCCGGGCGCAGCGTCATCGGCATGCACAGCGACTCCGCCAGCTGCGCCAGCAGATCCAGAGCCTGCCAGCACGCGTCGGACACGCGCGGCACGCCTTCCTGCAGCTGGCCGGCCTCGACATAAGTGCGCGAGTAGTGACTGGTGAACTTACCGTCCCGCACGCCCCACACGGGCAGCATGTACCAGGCGCGATCGCCGCCCGCTTCCTCACCGATGCGCGAGCGCGGCAGATCCTCGTAGAGCAGCGCGGCGAGATCCGGACGGCAGGCCAGCATGGCATTGTGCACGGCGACCGAACTCGCGATCTTGCTCACGCCCCCGCTCAGCGCATCGCTGAGGCAGAGCAGACCGACAATATCGCAACGGTCAGTGTGAAAACGCAGCGCCGCGTTCGAAGCAGTGCGCGCCCGCGAGGAGAGAAAGGTCCCGGATTCCGTGCTCAGCTGACCGTAACGCGCGCCGACGTCGCCGTCCTCGGCGCGAATCTCACGCAACAGCTGGCCATGCGCGTTCTGGTAGACGGGCTTGCCCAGGTGGGCGGCGAGCCCCATCCACACCCGGGCCAGCTGCTCAGGGGCCCAGCGCGCTACCGGCAGCCCGCGCAGGCGCACGATTCCACAGCCGTTCTCCAGCTCCTCGCCGATGCGTTCGAGCTTGCGTCCCAGGCGCCGCAGCGGAAAGGTTGCACGCCCCAGGCCGTGCAGCGTCCCGCCAGACCCCACCGCACCGCTCAGCGCCCTATCCAGCTCGGCGAGGTCCCCGTCATCGAAACGGTATTGCCAGCGTGAATCCCCCTGCAGCACATCGCCGTGCCAGGCGAACGGACCGTGCAGCGGTGCGGGGATCGGGTCCGGGCGCCTACTCATAGTCGAGCGCCGCCCACCAGTCATGCGCCGCCAGCTCGCGGCGCAGCGGCGTCGCGACCTCCGCCGGCGCGTTTTCGATGTAACGCTTGGCCTCGCGCAGCGAGTCGCCACTCAGGCTTTGCAGATAAGCGACCGCGGTGCTTATTGTGAATGGCTGTCCGATTGTGGTGTGGAAGTTGGTTTCTATGTCGGTCCACACCGCCCCGTCGTAGTGCGTGGTGTGCAGCCATATTTCGACCAGCGTCGAGGTCTGCGTCTGCTTTGCCTGGGAAAAGCCGTTGTGGCGGTGCAACGCACCGATGTGCTGAGGTGCGCAGCGTTCCCGTCGCGCCAGATCGTGGATCGCCTCGGCCAGCGTGTTCTTGGCGCTGTCAATGACACTACACGGCGAATGCGCGCCCAGCGCATGATCGATTACCGCGGCGAGCGCACCGTTACGCTTGCGCGAAACCAGCGCAAACTCGATGGGCAGCGTCGGGCCTGCGGCCACCTGCCAGTCGCCGCTGACATGCGCCGCGAGATCGTCGAGGTCCCACAGCAGCGAGCCCCAGCCGATGATTGCGATACGTTCCACCCCTAGGCCCTGAACCGCGCGACCGCGTCCTCGTCCCAGGCAATCCCGGCGCCGGGTTGCGTGGACGGGGCGACCTTTCCGTCGCGCACCTGCACCGGTTGCTGCAGAACCGGGCTGGCCCAGTCGACGTACTCGAGGTAGTGCGCGGTCGGCGTCACGGCCAGCAGATGGGCACTGTACTCGGGGAACAAGTGGCTCGACACTGGTACAGCGGCCGCGTATGCCTGCCCGGAAGCCCGCAGCCAGCCCGTCACGCCGCCGATCTTTACGGCGTCGGGCATGAAGAAATCGCACGCGCCTGCGCTCAGCGCCCTGGCCATGTCGTGCGCACCCCAGCAGTTTTCACCGAGCTGTACCGGCAGCTCCGCAGCCGCGCGGATGCGCGCATGACCGACGTAGTCATCGGCACGTGTCGGCTCCTCTACCCAGTGGAGGCCGGTGTCACGCAGCGCCGCAATACGACGCATGGCTTGCGGTACCGAAAGACACTGGTTGTAATCGGCCATGAGTGTCACGGCGTCGGGTATCGCCCGCCGCACGGCCTCGACCACGGCCACGTCCTCGCGCCAATCCGTATAGCCCAGCCGCACCTTGATCGCTTCGAAGCCGTGCTCCAGCAGCTGCGACGCCTGCTCGGCGGCGCGCGCCGCGCCGATCAGGCCCAGGCCGTTGCTGTTATAGGCGGCGTGCGCGTCCAGCGTTCCGCCCAGGTGCCGCGCCAGCGGCTGGCCGGCGGCGATCGCCTGCGCGTCCCAGGCTGCCATGTCAATGCCCGCCGCCGCCATTCCGGTCAGGCCCTGCGGTCCCAGCAGACGCAACCGCCTGCTCAACGTACCGTCCACGGCGTGCGGTGCGGCGGCGCCACCGGTGAGCAGTTCGCCGAAACCGCGCAGCAGTTCCACCATGGGTTTCAACGCAAAGCCCATGTAGCAGAACACGTAGCTGCGGCCGGTCACGCCCTCCCCGGTGAGCAGATCGATCAGTGCCAGGGGCGCCGTGGCAACCGTGCCGCCGCCGGTCTGTAACGGCGTGGCCATCGGCACGTTCACCGCCCGCACACACAGTTCCCGAAACGTCAGCAGATCGCTCACCGTCGCAGCCCCACGATTACCGCTCCGCACCCTACTGCGGGCGCTCTTCCGAGGCAAGCCACGGGCGCGGCTACTTTCGTTACACTGAGCGGTCTTGATGCAACGCGCGCAGGCCCTCGCGGCGCGCCGGAGGAGCAACGCATGACCGACCGCCAGGGACCGCCGCCTACGGAAGGCGATGTCAACCTCTCGCCGCAGCGCGCGCGCTGGCAGGAGCAGAACCTGGATGCCGAAACGCGGGATCTGCTCGCCGAGGACGCGCGTTACTTTCTGCACCAGTCACTGTCAACGCCCTGCCTGAACGCACTGCGCGGTTGCGAAGGGCCGTATCTGGAAGATCTGCAGGGTAACCGGATTCTCGATTTCCACGGCAACAGCGTGCACCAGGTGGGGTTCGGACATCCACGCGTGATCGCCGCCATCGAGGCGCAGCTGCACGGCCTGCCGTTCTGCACGCGACGTTACACCAACCGGGTGGCCGTCGAGCTCGCGCGCAGGCTGACGCAGCTCGCGCCGGGCGACTTGAACAAGGTGCTGTTTGCACCCGGCGGCACCTCGGCGATGGGCATGGCGCTGAAGCTGGCACGGGCGGCCACCGGGCGGTTCAAGACGATTTCCATGTGGGATGCGTTCCACGGCGCCTCGCTGGACGCAATCTCGATCGGCGGCGAAGCCACGTTTCGCCAGGGCGCCGGCCCCCTGCTGCCCGGGACCGAGCATGCGCCGCCACCGGACCCGCTGCACTGCCCGTTCGCCTGCGCCTCGCAATGCAATCTGCGCTGCGCGCACTACGTGGAGTACATGCTGGAGAAAGAAGGCGACGTAGCGGCAGTGGTTGCCGAAACGGTACGCAGCACCCCCTGCATCCCGCCCCCGGCGTACTGGCAGACCATTCGTGCCGCCTGTGACCGGCACGGGGCGCTGCTGATTCTCGATGAGATACCGCATTGCCTCGGGCGCACCGGGAAGATGTTCACGTGCGAGCACTACGATGTGGTTCCCGACATGCTGGTAATCGGCAAGGGGCTCGGTGGCGGTATCATGCCGCTGGCCGCGCTGATTGCGCGTGAACCGCTGGACGTTGCCGGAGGCCAGGCGCTCGGACACTACACGCATGAGAAAAATCCGGTCGCCTGCGCGGCCGGGTTGGCAACCATTGCCGTGCTCGAGGACGAGGCGGTCCTGGCGCATACGCGCGAACTCGGAAAACACGCGTTGCGGCGGCTGCAGGCGATGGCGGAGCGCCACACCTGCATCCGGGAAGTCCGGGGCATCGGACTCATGCTGGGCGTGGTACTGCGACACGCGCAGGGCTCTGAGCGGGCTGATGCGCTGGCCGATTCAGTGATGTACGGCTGCCTGAGCGAGGGGCTGAGCTTCAAAACGACGATGGGCCATATACTGACCCTCACGCCGCCGCTGACCATTACCCTCGAGCAGCTGGACCATGCTCTGGATGTGCTGGACGGCGTACTGGGCACGGTGGCCGGGTGTTAGACGCGGTTGCGATACGCGCGCGAAGCGCCTATAACAGCGAGGGCGCGGGGCGGCTGGGTCTCGTGACGCCTATACTCAAGAAAATCATCCAGCAGGAGGAAACCCATGAAACGCAGATATCTCCACAGCATGCTGGCTGCCGTAGCAGTCACGGTGCTGGCATCGCAGAGCTGGGCGGCAACCACGCTGACCGTGTACACGGCGATCGAAGCGGACGACCTCAAGCGGTACGCAGCGGAGTTCAACAAGTACTACCCCGACATAGAGATCAAATGGGTGCGCGATTCAACCGGCATCGTCACCGCCAAGCTGCTGGCCGAGAAGAACAACCCCCAGGCCGACGTCGTCTGGGGTCTGGCAGCTACCAGCCTCATGCTGTTGAAAGCCGAAGGGATGACCCAGGCCTATAAACCGAAAGGCGTGGAGCAGCTCGATAAGAAGTTCGTGGACGGTGAGGACCCGCCGCACTGGACGGGAATGGACGCCTGGGTTGCAGCGATTTGCGTGAACACGGTAGAAGCCAAGAAACTCAATCTCCCCATGCCGACATCCTGGAAAGATCTGACGAAGCCGGTCTATAAGGGCCATGTCGTAATGCCGAATCCGAATTCGTCCGGCACCGGATTCCTCGACGTATCCTCCTGGCTGCAGATGTTCGGCGAAGAAGGCGGCTGGCAGTTCATGGACAGCCTGCACCAGAATATCGCCTGGTACACGCACTCCGGCTCCAAGCCGTGTCGCCAGGCCGGCTCCGGCGAAACCCCGATCGGCGTGTCATTCGCCTACCGTGGCGCCAAAGTGAAGAACAAGGGCGCACCGGTCGAAATCGTGATGCCCGCCGAAGGCGCCGGCTGGGACATGGAGGCAACCACCATCATCAAGGGCACGAAAAACCTGGAAGCGGCGAAAAAGCTGGTCGATTTCTCGGTGTCCAAGGAAGCGAACCAGATGTATAACAGCGTGTACGCAGTGGTTGCCTACCCGGGTGTTGCGCAACCGGTCAAGAACTATCCGGAGAACATCGGCGCCAAGATGATGAACAATGATTTTCAGTTCGCGGCCGACAACCGCAAGCGCATTCTCAAGGAATGGCAGCGCCGCTACGACTCCAAATCGGAACCGAAAAGCTGACCCGGAACTTACATCCGCCCGGCGCTGCGCGAACGGCGCCGGGCGGCATCGGCAGCTGTCAGTGATGAATACGCTCACTGCGTGAGCACGCTTGCACCAGACGCGGTCGCTGCACCGCATATCAAACCGAAGGTCGGCCGCGACGACTGGATAATGCGGCTCAGCATGCTGGCGATCGGCGCCTTTCTGGTCGTGTGCGTGCTGCTGCCGCTGTATTCGATGCTCTCGAAGAGCTTCGAAAACGCCGACGGCGATTTCATAGGGTTAGCCAACTACGCCGACTACTTTTCGACACCCGCGCTGTTCCTGTCAGCGATCAACAGTCTGTACGTGTCGGTGACGGCGAGCGTCATCGTGCTGGTAACGGCGTTCGTCTACGGCTATGCGCTGACGCGCAGCTGCATGCCGTTCAAATGGTTCTTCAAACTGGTGGCCTTGGTCCCTTTGCTGACGCCTTCGCTGCTCAGCGGCATCTCGCTGGTCTACTGGTTTGGCAAGCAGGGCGTGGCCAAAGAGTTGCTGTTCGGAGAGCTGATCTACGGTCCGATCGGCATCATCATCGGCAGTGCTTACTGGGTGTTTCCGCACGCGCTGATGATCGTCATTACGGCCTTGACGATTACCGATGCGCGCCTCTACGAGGCCGCGACGGCGTTGCGTACCGGCACCCTGCGCACGTTTTTCACGATTACGCTACCGGGGTGCAAATACGGCCTGATCAGCGCCGGATTCGTGACCTTCACCCTGATATTCACGGATTTCGGCGTGCCCAAAGTGATCGGCGGCAATTACAACGTGCTGGCGACGGACATCTACAAGCAGGTGATCGGGCAACAGAACTTCGAAATGGGCGCGGTAGTATCGATGATCCTGCTGCTGCCGGCGGTGCTGGCATTTACCGTCGACCGGGTCGTGCAGAAGAAACAGGTAGCGCTGCTGTCGGCCCAGGCGGTCCCCTATAGGCCGAAGCCCAAGCGCAAGCGTGATCTTTGCATGCTGGTATTCTGCAGCATCGTCGCCGCCCTGATCCTGCTGATGATCGGCATGGCGCAGTACGCTGCGCTGATCACGTTCTGGCCGTACAATCTGGAGTTTACCCTGGCCAATTACGATTTCGATCTGGCCAACGGCGGCGGCTGGGATTCGTATTTCAACTCGATCCGCATGGCGCTGTACACAGCGGCGTTTGGCACCGTGATCATTTTCTTCGGCGCATATCTCGTCGAGAAAGGCCGGCGTTTCATCGCCGGCCGCAGCATCTTTCACGCGATCGCCATGCTGCCGCTGGCGGTCCCGGGCATGGTGCTGGGCCTGTCCTACATCTTTTTCTTCAACAATCCGTCGAATCCGTTCAATTTCATTTACGGCACCATGGCGATACTGGTGGTCGCCACGATCACGCATTTTTACACCGTCAGTCATCTGACGGCGGTAACCGCCCTGAAACAGATGGACGCCGAATTCGAATCGGTCGGCGCCTCGCTGAAGGCACCCTTTTACCGTACCTTCGCGCGCGTCACGGTGCCGGTCTGCATGCCGGCCGCGCTGGACATTTCCATGTACCTGTTTCTCAATGCAATGACCACGGTGTCCGCGGTGGTGTTCATTTACTCTTCGGACACCACGCTCGCTTCCGTGGCCGTGCTGAACATGGACGATCAGGGAGAAATCGCCTTTGCGGCAGCCATGGCGATGATGATCGCCTACACCTGCGCCGGTGCACGGATTCTGCACGCACTGCTGACGCGCAGTATCATGCGCACTACGCAGGCGTGGCGTACGTCCTGACACGTTTAGCGCGAAACGCCCGAGAACTGCGCGGACTGCCTGAAAAGTCAGCCGCAACACAAAGAACGACCCGGGGGATGGGGATACCCGATGACAGCCGACGCAAAGCATGCGCCCACGCCGTATCTACGCCTGTTCGATGTGACCAAGCGCTTCGGGGACTTCATCGCACTGAAGGATATCTCGCTGGAAATCTACGAAGGCGAGTTCGTGTGTTTTCTGGGCCCTTCGGGCTGCGGCAAAACCACGCTGCTGCGCGCCATCGCGGGGCTCGACATCCAGACCTCGGGGACGGTCGAGCAGAATGGCCAGGACGTTTCCGCGCTGCCGCCTTACGAGCGGGATTTCGGCATCGTGTTCCAGTCCTACGCCCTGTTCCCCAACCTGACGGTGGCCAAAAACGTTGCCTACGGTCTGGAGAACCGGAAAATCGCCAAACGCGATGTGCGCCAGCGCGTTGCAGAACTGCTGCAGCTGGTCGGCCTGCCTGATCAGGGTGACAAGTATCCCCGGCAACTTTCAGGCGGGCAGCAGCAGCGCATAGCACTGGCGCGCGCCATCGCCACATCACCCGGACTGTTACTGCTCGATGAACCGCTGTCGGCATTGGACGCCAAGGTGCGGGTGCACCTGCGCCACGAGGTGAAGCAGCTGCAGCGGCGTCTCGGCATCACCACCGTCATGGTGACCCACGATCAGGAGGAAGCGTTGACGATGGCCGACCGGATCGTGGTGATGAACCAGGGGGTTATCGAGCAGATCGGAACGCCGGAAGACATCTACCGCAAACCCAGCACGTCATTCGTCGCTGATTTCATCGGCACCATGAACTTCGTTGCCGGCACCGCCGTCGGGCCTGACCGAGTCAGATGTGGCGATAATGTGCTCGCCTGCGAAACCAGCGATATGCGTGAAGGCGACGTCGTAACCGTTGCCGTACGCCCCGAGGATATCGTGCTCAGAGAGGGCGTAAGCGAGAGTGAGGAGAACGTGTTCTCGGTGCGTATCGACGCAATGGAGTTTCTTGGCTCGTACGTGCGTGCGGACCTCGCACTTGAAGCACGCGGCGATCAGATACTGCGTGCGGACCTGTCCATCAATCTGGTTCGCCGCATGCAGATAGCCGAAGGCGACGAGCGTTTCGTCAACATCCCCAAAGAGCGCATCCGCGTCTACCAGGGTACCGTGAATCGGGACGTGTAGCGGCCTGTGCTTAGCACCCTATGAACCCACAGAAAAAAGATGTTACCGTGCTCGAGCGGCACCGCGTTTACGACGGTTACTACAAGGTCGACCGGTACCGCTTGCGGCACACGCTGCACCTCGGCGGCGAAAGCGACGTGCTGCTGCGCGAAATTCACGAACGCGGTCACGTGGTGGCGGTGTTACCCGTGGATCCGCATCGCGATACCCTGCTCCTGATCGAGCAGTTCCGCCCGGGCGCGCACGCGGCCGGCTGGGATGCCTGGTTGCTGGAGTGCGTGGCCGGCATCATCGAGCCCGGCGAAGCGGCGCACGACGTTGCCGTGCGTGAAACCCAGGAAGAAGCCGGCTGCAGGCTGCTGGACAACCGCCTGGTGATGCGCTTCCTGACATCGCCCGGCGCCAGCTCGGAAACCGTGGCATTGTACGTGGCGCGCGTCGACTCGACTCACGCCGGCGGTATCCACGGCCTTGCACAAGAAGGTGAAGATATAAAAGTGCACGTGCTGCCCATCGATGAGGCCATGCGCGTGCTGGATGACGGCCGAATCCTCAACGCGAAGACCATCATTGCGCTGCAGTGGTTGCGGCTTAATTACCCGACCCTGAAGAACGACTGGTTGAGCTGACGGTAGGACAATGAGCGTTTACACCGGCACCAGCGGTTACAGCTACAAGGAATGGAAGGGTGTTTTCTACCCGGAGAAGCTGGCAGCGGACAAGATGCTCGCGTACTACGCCGGTGAACTGCCGACGGTCGAGATCAACAACACCTTCTACCGGCTGCCGAAAAGCGAGGTGCTTGCGCAATGGCGCCGCCAGGTCCCGGACAGCTTCCGCTTCATCATCAAAGCGTCGCGGCGCATTACGCACATCAAACGCCTGAAAGAGGCCGATGACGAGACGGCTTACCTGTTCGAGACTCTGGGTTCGCTCGAGGACACGCTAGGGGCGGTGTTGTTCCAGCTGCCGCCCTTTTTGCGCAAGGACCTGCAGCGTCTGCAGGACTTTCTCGACATCCTCCCCGCCGGCGCGCGTGCCGCGTTCGAGTTCCGTCACCCGAGCTGGTACGACGAGGACGTGTTTGCGCTGCTCGCGTCGCACAACGCGGCGCTGTGTGTGGCCGACGCCGGGGAAGAGCACGACCCACCGGCGCGTGCGACCGCCGACTGGGGTTATCTGCGCCTGCGCCGCGAGAACTACAGTGAACGGGCGCTCGCCAAGTGGGCGGATTTCATCGGCGGACAGAGCTGGCTGGACACCTTCGTGTTCTTTAAACACGAGGACGCCGGCGCCGGACCGCTCATGGCAAAGCGCTTCCAGCAGCGTTTCTCCTGAACGACCCCGCGGGTCGGGGCAAGCAAGCCGATCTCACTGTGCTGCCACAGGACATTCTATCCATAGACCCGCAACGGATCCGCGACACGCGCGCACTGCTGACGATGGTCGGAGGGAAAGTGGTGTATCGCGAAGACCTGTGAGGAATGCGCGCGCCGCTTACCGCGCGCCGGTCAGGGAGCGGTAGCGCGCGAGGTGTCGCAGCGCAGCCTTTTCGTTGCCTTCGTGCTCATACAGCATCGCCAGGTTGTAGTGCGCGTCGGCGAACGTCGGATCGAGCTTCACCGCCCGCAGGTAATGCATCAGCGCCTCGCCGTGGCGCTCCAGCTCTTCCAGGGTGAGCGCGATGTTGTAGTTGGCGACCGCGTCGTCGGGGCGTACCGCGAGCGCGCTGCGAAAATGGTGCTCTGCCTGCGCCGCATCCCCTGACTCGAGCTCCAGCCGGCCGATGTTGATGTGCGCATCGGCGTTTGCGTCGTTCGCGCTGAGCGCCTGGCGATAAGCTTCTCTGGCGCGCGCGACTTCGCCGACCGCCTCGAGATCCAGCCCCAGGTCGAACCATTCCTCGCTGTCCAGCGATTTGTTGTCGCGTGCCTCGTCGGCCGCCTTGCGCACCAGCGGCGCAACGTCACTCACCAGCTTCGCCAGGGAGAAGTCGAACGTGGTCTGACCGGATTCCGGATGCCACACGGTGTCGCCGTCGCGCACCACGACGCGATCGCCGTACGCACCGATGCGCAGCGTACTCAGCGACTTGCCGCTCGGCAGGTTGTCGCGGAGATAGCGCAGCGCACCGACCACGCGTCGCGCAGGGACCCGCGAATCGACGAGCTCCTTGGCGGTGCGGATCAGCACCAGGTCCTGGAAGGAAAACCGGTAAGCGCCGCGGTGGCCGCGCTGCGGTGCCACGAAGCCCTGCTGAACGAACTGGCGCACGCGCGCCGGGGAAACGCCCAGCAGCTCGACAACGTCGTTGGTGCTGTAACTGCTCATGCAGGTATTACACCAGATTTGAGCAACACTCTCGCGTGCAGCCAAGCCTCAGGCCTCCGGAATCGCGTGGCTCAGGTCGGTACGATCCAGCCTGTCGCGGGCCTCACTTGGCGCGCGCCGTTTTCTTCCTGGCCGCGGTCTTTTTCTTGGAGCGCTGCGCCGGCTTGCGCTCGTCGGCCGACCTGGCCTGACCGGAGGCGATACTCGCCTTCAGCGCTTCCATCATGTCGATGATCTTGTGTTCCGGCTCCTCGGTGGGCGTGACCGTGATGTCTTCGCCGTCCACTTTGCGCTGGATCAGCGCCATCACGCGCTCACGCACTTCGTCTTTGTAGTTCTCCGGCTGGAACTTCTCACTCGCCGCCTGCTCGATCAGCTGCACCGCGAGATCCAGTTCCTCCTGCTTCACTTCGGCCGCGTCGATGGGCACCTCGGAGAACGAACGCAGCTCATCGGCATAGCGCAGCTGCTCCAGCGCCAGACCGTCTTCCATCGGGCGCACCAGAACCAGATACTGCTTGCCGCGCGCCGAGTAGCGGGCCAGCGCGCAGCGCCCGGTCCTGCGCAGCGCCTGCGACAGCAGGCGGTAGGCACGCGCGCCGCCCTTGTCCGGCCCGAGGTAGTAGACCTTCTCGAGGTAGCGCCGCTCGACCGAGTCGGCCGGCAGAAACTCCGCGATGTCGATGGTTTGCGAGGCTTCCTCTTCGATGGCCTTCAGCTCCTCGGGCGAGAACAGCACGTACTGGCCTTTGGCGAACTCGTAGCCCTTGACGATCTCGTCCCTGGGTACCACGTCACCGGTTTTCGCGGAGATCATCTGCTGCTTCAGCCGCGAGCCGTCCTTCTTGTGGATCTGATTGAAGTGGATGTTGGTCGCCGATTCCGCTGCCGAGAACAGCTTGACTGGAATCGATACCAGCCCGAAAGAAACGGTCGCTGAAGCGAGCGCACGCATAGCCATGAGAGAATCTCCCGGTCCGATGCCCTGAACGCATTGTGTGTGAACCCCGGGCCTTCGACAAGACCGTGAGGCGCTATTCAGAGTGTTTCGAATTTAAGGCGCTAAGATATTGATAATAAGCTGAAAGTTTTATGCCTGCAAGCAAAAACGAGAGACTGGCCCGCTACCGGCAGAAACGCTCTGCCGGCGCCACGCCGGAACCCTTCGGCGGTCAGCCCGGCGCCGGCGGCCAGCTGTTCATCGTCCAGCACCACGCGGCACGTCAGCTGCACTATGACCTGCGCATCGAGGTGGACGGGGCGCTGCGCTCCTGGGCGGTGCCCCGGGGACCCTCGCCCAACCCGGCCGACAAGCGCCTGGCCGTGCACGTGGAGGACCATCCGCTGGAGTACGCCGACTTCGAAGGTCACATTCCTGACGGGAACTACGGGGCTGGCGCCGTGATTCTCTGGGACCGCGGCAGCTGGCGCGCGCTCAACGACCCCCACGAAGGCATGCAGGCAGGCAAGCTGCTGTTCGAACTCAACGGCTACAAGTTGCGGGGCAGATGGACGCTGGTGAAAACCCGGCGCGGTGAGAAGGACTGGCTGCTGATCAAGGAGCGCGATGCCTACGCCTCGGAGGCCGACACCGCAGACTACCCCGCCGATTCCGTCTGGTGCGGCCTCACGGTCGAGCAGCTGAAGAACCACTACGATGCGCAGCGCGCCATCGAACCGCGGCTCAAGCGCAGCAAGGCGCTCAAGCGCCGATTGAGCGCCGCACGCGCCAGGCCCATGCTGGCCACGCCCGGCGAACCCTTCTCGCACGACGACTGGCTGTTCGAGATCAAGTACGACGGCTACCGCCTGATCGTGGAGCTGAACGACGGCAGCGCCCGCCTGTACTCGCGCAACGGCAACGATCTCACCAATACCTTCCCCGAGGTCGCGGTCGCCTGCTCGCGGCTGCCCTACACGCACCTGATCATCGACGGCGAGGTCGTGGTCCACGATCCCAGCGGCCTGCCGAGCTTCAGCCTGCTGCAGAAACGCGGCGGCCTGCAGCGCAAGGCGGACGTGCAGCGCGCCGCCATTCAACTGCCCGCGGCGTTCTACGCCTTCGACCTGCTCGGCTGCGGCGACTACGACCTGCGCGGTATCGCGCTCGAGCAACGCAAGGAGCTGCTGCAGGCGGTGTTGCCAAGCACCGGGCCGGTACGCTTCTCCGATCATATCCTCGGGCAGGGAGAGGCCATGTACGCGCACGTGCGCGAGCTCGGCCTGGAAGGCGTGCTGGCGAAACGCAGGCTGTCTGCGTATCGCGGCGGCCGCTCCAGCGACTGGATCAAGATGGCGCTGCGGCGCAGCGACGATTTCGTGATCGTCGGCTACACTGAACCGCAGCGTTCACAACCGGTGTTCGCGGCGTTGCTGCTCGCCCAGTACGAAGCGGGGAAACCGGTCTACACCGGCCGCGTGGGAAGCGGGTTCGACAACAGCACGTTGCGGGATCTCGGTGAACGGCTGGCGCAAATGCCGAGAGCGCCCGCGCCGCAGAACGCACCCGAGGAAAAAGGACTGCACTGGATCGCACCCGAGCTGGTCTGCGCAATCGAGTTCAAAGAGCGCACGCCTGAGGGAATGCTCCGCCAGCCGGTGTTCCTGCACCTGCGTAACGACAAACCGCCCACCGACTGCCTGCTGCACACCGATGCACCGGCGCAGGTCACCGACGTCGAACCGTTGAGCCGCGTCACCCACGAATTTCAACTCACCAATCTCGACAAGGTGTTCTGGCCGGCCGAGGGCTACACCAAAGGCGATCTGATCGACTACTACACCGGCATCGCCGAATGGCTGCTGCCCTACCTGCGCGACCGTCCGCTGGTGATGACGCGCTACCCGGACGGTATCGAGGGCAAGTCGTTCTTTCAGAAGGACGCGCCGGGTTTCGTGCCCGACTGGGTACGCACGGAGACCATGTGGAGCGAGGACAGCGAACGCGAGATCCGCTACTTTGTCGCCGACGACGTGGAGACGCTTCGCTACATCGTCAACCTGGGCTGTATACCGCTGCACGTATGGGGCAGCCGCCTGGCCAACCTCGAACGCCCGGACTGGTCGATTCTGGACCTCGATCCCAAGGGCGCGCCGTTCGCGCACGTGGTCAAAATCGCCAGGGCGATCCGGCGCCTGTGCAACGACATCGGACTGCCGAGCTTCATCAAGACCAGCGGCTCTACCGGGCTCCACGTGCTGCTGCCCCTCGGCGGCACCTACACTTTCGAGCAATCGCGCAATCTTGCCCAGCTGCTGGCGTACGTCGTGGCCGCCCGCCTGCCGGACATTGCGACGGTCACGCGCGCCGTCGGGCAACGCGAGGGCAAGGTCTATATCGACTACCTGCAGAACGGGCACGGCCGGCTGCTGGTTTCCGCGTTCAGCGTACGCCCGTTGCCCGGTGCGCCCGTCTCGATGCCGCTGCGCTGGAGCGAAGTCAACGGCGCGCTGGATATCGCCCGCTTCACGATCGACGACGCGGTCCCGCGCATGCGCCGTCTGCGCAAGGACCCGCTGCGCGGTGTGATCGACGAACAGCCCGACATCGCCGGCGTGCTGGAACAATTGACCCGGCGGGTGGCCGCCGAAGCGACGCACTGACACCGAGGAGACGCCTGTGACCCACGACCCCGATTGCCTGTTCTGCCAGATCGTCGCCGGCGATCTGCCGTGCTTCAAACTCTTCGAAGACGCGGACACGCTGGCCTTCATGGACATCAACCCCGCCAATCCCGGACACGCGCTGGTAATTCCGAAAGCGCACTCGCGAGACGTGCACGAGACACCCGCAGACGCGCTGGGCGCGGCCATCGTAACGGCGCAACGCATCGCGGGCGCCCTGCAGGCGGAGCTGGCGCCGGACGGGATCAACCTCGTGCAGGCCAATGGCAAGGGCGCAGCACAATCGGTCCTGCATTTTCACATGCACGTTCTGCCGCGCCGTCTGGACGACGATCTGAAGCTCAACTGGGGGTTGAAACCCGGCGACATGCAGGCGATCGGCGCGCTGGCCGAGCGGATCGCCAGCCGGCTCAGCGCATAGCCTGCGATCCGCGCCGCCGCCCCGCTACAGCGAGCACCCGAAGGAATCGTCCGTGCAGCCGGGCGGTGGTGCGAGACCGGCGATCCGCGACCCCTGGGCGATGGGTCCGCCGGGAAACAGCTGGTACAGGTAGCGGCGCCCGCCCAGGTGCCGGAACTGCTGGTGCAGGGCACGCACCAGCCGATGCACTTCAATCCTGCCGTGGGTGACGTAGTACGCCTGCAGAAAGCGGATGACCTCCCAGCTCCCCTTGGTCAGCAGCACGCCGGCCTCCGCCGCTTGAGCGCGGGCAGACGCTTCGTCCCACTGCCGCGGGGCGTGCGGAAACTCGGCTTTACGCTGCGCCGCGCCGTGCGGGTGGAGAATGTCGTCCATCGTTTCAGACATGGCGTTCAGCGCGGCTCGTAGATCGATCAAGTGTCGCCCCGGGCGGCCCGAGTTTACTTGATATCGGTCAAGCCCAACAAAAACCTATTCCGGCTTTCCCCGCTTCGGTATGCTTGCGCGCCATGCGCGGCCACACTACGTTCTCAACCGGACTCGGCGCCCTCCTCGCTTGCCTGCTCCAGGGCGCAGTGACCGCAGACCTCCCGCCCACCCCTTTTCACGACCGCGATCTGGGCTCACTGCTGCGCGAGCATGCGTCAGGTGTCATTTATCTGTGGTCCCCGCACATGCCGTACTCGGTGCAGGGTGCACGCGAAGCGCGGGAGGTGGCGCAAGCGCTGGGCATTCGATCGGTGCTGTTGCTGGACCCGTACGCGGAACCTGCACTTGCGGGAAGCGCGGCCCGGTCCAGCCGCCTGCCTGCCCGGGCGCTGCGCAGAATGCGCGCGGGCGCATTGTCACGAATGGGCGCAACGCAGCACTTCCCCACCGCCGTAGTGTTTGCCGCCGGGCGCGTCGATGCGCTGATGCTGCCGGGGTATACCCCGCCCGGGGATCTGCGCGCTTATATTCTGCAGCGTCTCGTGAACCTGCGCTAACCGATGCGCCGGTTGCTCTGCTGGCTGATCGCCTGCGCGTGTCTGGGTGGATGCGCACCGCGCGTGCCCTATACGGTCGACACCGAGGTACAACCGCACGAGCTGGCACGGGTTCCGGACCGGGCGCCTGTCTACTGCGCTGTGGCAGAGGACGCCGTGGTCCAGCGGGTGGCCATTCCGGACACGCCGCGCTGGTTCTTCAAACCGTTTGCGCAACGCCCGCTGGTCGCCTATGCATCGGAGCACGGCAACAACCTCATCGATCTGAACACCGGCTACGTAATTCCCACCCCCGGAGACCGCGATCCGGTGCCGACACCCGACGAGGTGTTCCTCACCTCGCCCGGCGTGTACCTGACGCGCGTGGAGGATCTGCTGAACGAGCAGCGCCGCGGCGCGCCGCTGCGCCTGCTGGCCGATCTGGACGGCGAGTATCAATCGCCGGGTGTGCTGCGGCGTTCCGGGCCGGACCGCGACTACCGGCTGATGATCGGCCGCTTCAAGCCCAGCGTGCGCGATTTCAGGGTGCGCCACGAAGCGGCAGACGGCATGAGCATCGAGCCGCTCGGCGAAGCCTGGCGCCCCTGCCCCCGGCGACGACTGCACCTGCCGATGCTCGCCAAGGACGGCCGCGAGTTCGGCGCCTACGATGTGGAGGCCGGCAGCACCCGGGTATTTGCGATCGGCGGCGACGGCGGCTGCACGCCGGTCGATGACCTCGGCATGCCCACCGGCAAGGTGAGCTTCAGCTTCGACGGCCGGTTTCTCACGTTCCACCTCGCGGTGCTCGATCAGGCGTCGCTGTCGCTGGCGGAAAATCCGGACGACCACTGGACCAGCAACGTGTTCGTCTACGACCGCCGGACCCGCCGAATCGGGCGCATCACTCACCATACCGCGGGCAACGCCTACTACCCGGCATTTCGCGGCGACGGCCGCGTAGTGTACCTGTTCAAGCCGCTGGACGATGTCCTGGGGCGCTACAGCTTCGGAGTCGCAGACCCGGCGCGGATCCGCAAGTGGCTGCCGATTCACTGGTACACGCAGCGCTGCGGCTCCGGCGACGACGCCTGCCACCGCACGCTGGCGCTGGGCGCGTTGTGGGGTTACGCCTGCTCTACAGCCGACGCCGATCTGACGCCGCGGCTGGCGGCGCTCAATACGCTGAGCCTGAATGAGGCGCGTTGCCGGCGCCTGGTGCAGGAACAATGGATGCAGCGCCGGACGTTCATCGCGCAAGGCGCGCTTCGCGCGCTGCCGGACGCGGCGCGGCTGCAGGCGCTGAGCGTCGACGACATGCTGCGCCACTGCGCCAGCGGAGCGGCCGGCTGATCGGCGCAGTGCCCGCCGCAGCGCCGCATTGCCGCGCGCGTATTACTGCAAACCTTTGTCCTGCTTGTAAGCCTTTATGGCCTGCTTGAGCTTGGTGTACTGCTTGCAGCCGAAGAAACACGCATCGTCCAGCACCGCAAGACGTTCCTGCGCCTTGTCGAGCCGCCCGGTCTGTAGGTACAGCTCGCCGAGGTACTCGTTGGCATTGAGGTGCTTGGGCTTGAGCGCGAGCGCGGCCTCATAGTTGCGCAAGGCGTTGTCGAAATCGCCGAGCTTGCGGTAGCTGAACCCGAGCAGGTTGAGCACATCGGGGTCCTTGGGGTCCTCGCGTCGCAGTGCCGTGAGTTTCTCGATGGCGGTGTTGTAATCGCCGAGGGCGATGACGTCCTGAGCGGGCTTCAGCTTGCTGCTGTCTTCCCACGCGTTGTTGCCGCTGCTGCTGCCGCCGCCGTCAGCCACTGCGGCGGTGCTGAGTCCGAGCACCAGCATAGCGCACAGGCACAGGCGCAAAAACGTAACGTTCATCCCTTACCTCCTGGATCTGTCCATTGACGGGTGTTGAGCGTGGCGCCATTTTATCACCGGGTGGTTCACCCCGAATGCCCCGCCGCGTGATCGGCAAGCACTTTAGCCACGCAGCCGGTCACCGCCTGACCGCAGGGGATATGCAGAAACTCGTTGGGCCCGTGGGCGTTGGAGTGCGGGCCGAGCACGCCGGTGACCAGAAACTGGGCCTGTGGAAACAGGGCACCGAGCATGCCCATGAACGGAATCGATCCGCCCTCGCCCATGAACACGGCACCGGCGCCGAAGAACGCACGTGAGGCAGCGTCGATGGAGTTCGCCAGCGACGCCGGCACCGGCGGCGCGTTCCAGCCGCTGCCGGCGATCTCCGGCTCGAAGCTCACCCGCGCGCCGTACGGACTGTCGGCTTCCAATGCCTGCTTCAAAAACCGACTCGCCCGCTGGGCATCCAGCGTCGGCGGCACGCGCAACGACAGCTTGAGCGCCGTGGCCGGGCGCAGCACGTTGCCGGCATCGGCGAGCCCCGGGAGGCCGGCCGCGCCCGTGACCTCCAGCGCCGGGCGCCAGGTTCGGTTGAGAATCAGCTCGCTCAGGCCGCCGTCGACCGGTTTCACCCCGGCCGTAAACGGAAACTTCGTGTACACCTCGTCGGCGAGCACGCGGCCGGCCGTCTCGGCCTGTTCGTTGCGTTGCGGCGGAATCTCCACGTGCAGCTCGCCGGGCAGGATTGCGCCGCTCTGCGCGTCCTCGATGCGCGCCAGGAGCTGTCGCGCGATGCGGAAGGTGGAGGGGACGATCCCGCTGGCATCCCCTGAGTGAACGCCCTCGGTGAGGACCTCGACACGCAGTGTGCCGCCGATCAGGCCGCGCAGCGAGGTCGTGCACCAGAGCTGCTCGTAGTTGCCTGCCCCGGAGTCCAGGCAGATGACGAGATCCGGGTGACCGATGCGCGGCGCCAGCGCGTCGATGTAGAACGGCAGGTCGTAACTGCCGCTTTCCTCGCACGCCTCGATGACCACGACGCAGCGTGCGTGAGGCACCCCCTGTTCCTGCAGCGCCTGGAGGGCCGCCAGCGCCGCGAAGGCCGAGTAACCGTCGTCGGCACCCCCGCGTCCGTACAGTCGCTCGCCTTCGAGCACCGGCTCCCAGGGACCCAGCCCCTCGCGCCAACCGCTCATCTCGGGCTGCTTGTCCAGATGCCCGTAGAGCAGCACGGTCGCATCGCCCTCACCCGGGAGCTCCATGAAGATCAGCGGGGTGCGTCCGTCCAGACGCACGACCTCCACGTTCAGCCCGCGCAGCGGCTGCGCCCGGCACCAGCCTTCGATCAGGTCGACGGCGTCCTCCATGTACCCGTGCGTTTGCCAGTCCGGGTCGAACACCGGTGACTTGTTCGGGATGCGAATGTACTCGATCAGCTGCGGGACGATGGCGTCCTGCCAGGTCTGCTCGATCAGCGACTGCGCGCGCGCGACGTCCATCGGCGTTTACTCGATTGCGATTCGAGCGGTGAGTTTAGCCTCTCCGGCGGGGCCTGTCCGCGTGCCGCGGCCGCCTGCGCACCGCGGCTCAGCGCTTCAGCAGTGACCCCAGCAGACCGCGTGCCAGCTGGCGCCCCAGACTGCTCCCGAGGCTGCGCACCACGCTCTTGGTCATAGCCTCGAGCACGCTTTGTCGGGCACGCCCACGACGCGCCGGTTTGCGTGCGGTTTCTCGCGTCTCGCGTTCCTCGCTCGCGGGCGCTTCGCGCGCCGCGCGCTCGGCCCGCTGCTGAAGTTTTTCGAAGGCCGACTCACGGTCGGCGGGCTCGTCGTAGCGACCGCTGAACTCGCTGCCGGCGAGCAGCCGCTTGCGCTCGGCCTCGCTCAACGAACCGAGCAGCGAGCACGGCGGACGAATCAGTGTACGTTCGACCATGGTGGGACTGCCCTTCTCGTCCAGCGTCGATACCAGCGCCTCGCCGACACCGAGCTGTGTTATTACCGCCTTCACGTCGAACGCCGGATTGGCGCGAAAAGTGGTCGCGGCGGCGTTCACCGTTTTCTGATCGCGCGGCGTAAACGCCCGCAGGGCATGTTGAAAGCGGTTGCCCAGCTGCCCGAGAACCTCGTCCGGGATGTCGGTCGGCGATTGCGTGCAGAAGTAGACGCCAACGCCCTTCGAGCGAATCAGGCGCACCACCTGCTCGATCTTTTCCTGCAGCGCTTCGGCCGTCTTGTCGAACAGCAGATGCGCCTCATCGAGGAACAGCACGAAACAGGGCTTGTCCGGGTCACCGACCTCCGGAAGCTCCTCGAACAGCTCCGAGAGCAGCCACAGCAGAAACGCGGAGTAGAGTTTGGTCTCCTGCATCAGACGCGTTGCATCGAGCACGTTCACATGCCCGATACCGTCACTGTCAACCCGCATCAGATCCTGTATGTCGAGCGCAGGCTCGCCGAAGAACACCTCGCCGCCTTCACGCTCGAGTCCCAGCAGACGGCGCTGAATGGCGCCGATCGATGCCTTGCTGACATTGCCGTACTCGCGCGAAATGTCCGCGGCGTTGTCGGCGATAAAACCGAGCATGGCGCGCAGATCCTTGAGGTCCAGCAACAGCATGCCGTTGTCGTCGGCAGCCGCAAACGCCACGCTGAGCACGCCTTCCTGCGTCTCGTTCAGACCCAGCAGCTCCGCGAGCAGCAGCGGGCCCATCTCCGAGATGGTGGTTCGCACCGGGTGACCCAGCTTGCCGAACACATCCCAGAACACACCCGGAAACGCGCGCGCAGTGTAGTCCTGCAAACCGATCTGAGTAGCGCGCTTGAGGAACGCGGGCCGCAGCTCACCAGCCTGCGTCATGGTTGCCAGGTCACCCTTCACATCGGTGAGCAGCACCGGCACGCCGTTCGCGGCGAACCCTTCGGCGAGAATGCGCAAGGTCACGGTCTTGCCGGTACCCGTCGCACCGGCGATCAGGCCGTGGCGATTGGCACGTTTCAACAGCAGATGCTGGGCACTGTCGCCCGCGCCGATAAAAATACTTCCCGGTACCGCCGTCATTGTGCCTTCACCTGTTTGCAGTAAGTGTCTTTCTTCACGATCTTCCCGTCGTGGAAATACCATAGATCGCAACCCGGACAAGCCAGTCGGCCAGCCGCGTGGTTCGGCGCGAGGCCAGACTGCGGATCGCTGCGCAGGCCGACCGGCGGCCCGGCAACCGGGGCCAGCAGCATTCTCCAGCGCTGAACGGCAGGGCAGGCGCCGCTCACGCCAGCGCCGGGATCACTTCACTGCAGAACAGCTCAAGCGATCGCTTCTGCTCTTTGCGGCCGAGTCCCATGGTAGCGTAGTAGGTGAACTGATCGACGCCCAGGGCCACGTAGGCCTGCAGTTTCTCGATGACCTGCCCGGGCGTCCCGAACATCAGGTTGTCGTGCAGCATGCGCGGATCGTACTCGTCGCGGTTGGCGATCGAGTCGAGGTCGACCGGAGCCGGGAAACCGTTGCCGACGTCGCCCAGGTTCTTGAACAGGTTCTCGAAACGCGCCAGCTGCCCCTGCGCGGCGCGCACCGGCACTTCCCAGTCGTCGGGCCGTTCGTACACGCAGGTGTGGCGCATCATCGCAAAGATCGGGCGCGCGCAGCCGGGGTTGTCCGCCAGCGCGGTATCCAGCCGCTCCCGGTACGCCTCGGCCTCGGACATCCCCCGGGTCAGCGGCCACGACATGATGTTGCAGCCGTTTTTCACGGCGTAGTCGTAGGTGATGGGAGCGCGCGCCGCGACCCAGATCGGCGGGTGCGGTTTCTGCAACGGCTTCGGCACGGAGGTGGCGGCGGGAAACGACCAGTACTCACCGTCGTGCGCATAGTCCCCGGCCCACAACGCTTTCACGGCCGGCAGCATCTCCTGCATGTAACGCCAGCCGTCGCTCTGCTTGAGCCCGGGATGCATGCGATCGAACTCGCGCTGATAGGCGCCGGAGCCGATGCCGAACTCCAGGCGCCCGCCGCTGTAGAGGTCGAGCAGGGCCGCCTCGCCGGCGACGTTGATCGGGTGCCAGTAGGGGGCCACCACCACGGCGGTGCCGAGACGGATGCTCGAGGTGTGCGCCGCCCACCAGGTCAGAATCTGGAACGGGTTCGGCGCGATCGTCATCTCGAGGGCATGATGCTCCGCGGCCCAGACAATATTGAAACCGCCGCGCTCGGCCATCTGCACCACTTCCAGCGTATGGCGCTCGACCTCGCGCATGTCCTCGGCGGCGCTGCTGCGCTCCATATTGATGGCGAGTTGGAACTTCATTCGATCGACTCCAGGGCAGCTTCACACGGCAGCGCGGTTCACACGTCAAGACGGGGCCGCACCACAGCTTACCCAATTTCCGCGGGCCGTGGCAGCCGCAGGGCAACGGAACCGCGACCGGTGTAGCGGCAGCACGCCCGTGCTATCGTTGTCGCAGACCGGTTTGAGAGCCCTTGACAGACGATGCATAACCCCGCCACCCGGCGCGCATGGCAGGCGCTGACGACGCACGCCGAGGAGCTGCGCGGCGCGCATCTGCGCGAGCTGTTTGCCGGCGACAAGCAGCGATTTGCCAGGTTCTCCCTGCGCGACGGCGACCTGTTGCTGGACTTCTCCAAGCAGCGCATCACACAGCGTACGCTGCCGCTGCTGCTGGAACTCGCGCGGGCGGCCGAGGTGGAAACCTGGCGCGAGCGCATGTTCTCGGGCGAGCCGATCAATACCACGGAAAGGCGCGCCGCCCTGCACGTCGCTCTGCGCCAGCGCGGCGCGTCGCCCGACCTGGTTGGCGGCAGCGAAGTGATGGCGGACGTCAAACGCGTGCTGGAGCGCATGCGCGAGTTCGTAACCCGTGTACACGATGGCGAGGAGACGGGTTACTCGGGAAAACCGGTCCGCGCGGTGGTCAACCTGGGCATTGGCGGCTCGACCCTGGGTCCGGAAACGGCGCACGCGGCCCTGGCGCCGTTCCGTCGCGAGGACCTGCGCGTGTTTTTCGTCGCCAATGTCGACAGCGATGATCTGAGCGAGTGCCTCGCGGACCTGGATCCACAGACTACCCTGTTCATCGTCGCCTCGAAATCGTTCACCACGCAGGAAACCATGGCCAATGCGCGGGCGGCGCGCGACTGGATCATCGCGGCGGCCGGCAGCGAGTCGGCGGTGGCAAAGCACTTCGTGGCGTTATCCACCAACCGCGAGGCGGTCGTGGAGTTCGGCATCGATCCCGGTCGCATGTTCGAGTTCTGGGACTGGGTAGGCGGACGGTTCTCGCTGTGGTCGGCCATCGGTCTGTCGGTCGCGCTGGCCGTCGGCATGCAGAACTTCGATGAGCTGCTCGACGGCGCACACGCGATGGACGTGCATTTCCATGCAGCACCGCTGTCGACCAACCTTCCGGTGGTGCTGGCGCTGCTCGGAATCTGGAACAGCAACTTCCTGGGGGCGCCCACCTATGCCGCCATCCCCTACTCACACCGCCTGCGCTTCCTGCCGGCGTTCCTGCAGCAGCTGGAGATGGAGAGCAACGGCAAATCGGTAACCCGCGACGGCCAGCCGGTCGACGCTACCACCGCGCCCGTAGTCTGGGGCGAGCCCGGCACCAACGCACAGCACAGTTTTTTCCAGCTGCTGCACCAGGGCGGGCGGCTGATACCGGTGGATTTCATCGGCGTGGTCAACGGCGAACGCCCCGGCGGGCGCCAGCGTCTGCTGCTGGCGAACCTGGTGGCGCAGAGCGCCGCGCTGATGCGCGGGCAGGACACCGAAGAAGCGGAACGCGCCTGCCGCGCGGCGGGATTTTCGGATGCAGAAGCAGCCCGGCTCGCACCGCACCGGACGTATCCGGGCAATCAGCCCAGCAACACCCTGCTCTTGAACCGGCTCACGCCCTGCACGCTGGGGAAGTTGCTGGCGCTGTACGAGCACAAGACGTTCGTGCAGGGCATCGTGTGGGGTATCAACTCATTCGATCAATGGGGCGTCGAGCTCGGCAAGCAGCTCGCCGGACAGATCCTGGACGACGAGACGGCTCTCGAGGACGCTTCCTCAAAGGGGCTGCTCGCTCAGGTCCGGGCGTGGCGTGATTCCGGCTGACAGCCGCCGGGCTCAGTACCCGTAGTCCAGGCTGATGATGCGCACGACCCGGCCACCGGCGAACTGCACCAGGCGCATGAAGCGGCGCGGTCCGAAATTGTACGTCCACTCTTCGATCTCCGCAGCGAGCAGCCGATGGCCGTACAGACCGTGCGCATGATGCGGGAGGCGGATAGGGTGGTGATGCAGGCGGGTCTCCACCAGCGCGGGGTGGCCGCACTTGCTCAATACCTCGATCTTGTGGTCGCCGCTTGTGACCAGCCGGCTGCCGCAGCGCATGGCCGCGTGCGCAGGTGCACTGAGCAACGCAGCGACGATCATGGCAATGCTCAGCCACAGCATGGCGCAGGCGGGTTTTGAGCAGCGGATCGTCATCGGTTCAGTGGTCTCGCGGGCCAAGTTTGCGCGGGCGATGCTTAACGCATTCTGAACAACCTTCAAACATTAGACTACACCGATCGAGATAATCCATCAGCGAGCGGTGTTCACGGATCCGCGCGTGCGGTGGCACGCCCGAGCCGCAGTACGAACCACGGGAACAGACAGATGAACACCCACACCATTGCCGGCGGCGGGCAGCTGCGGCTCAGGGTCGCCGAGGCGTCGGACATCGATACGATCCTTGCGCTCATCCACGAACTGGCCGACTACGAGCGGCTGGCGCACGAAGTCAAAGCAGACGCCGATGCGCTTCGCGACACGCTGTTCGGTGATCGCCGCTACGCCGAAGTGCTGATCGCCGAGTGCGCGTCGCAGCCGGCTGGATTTGCATTGTTCTTCCACAACTACTCGACGTTCCTGGCACGCCCGGGCCTGTACCTGGAAGACCTGTACGTCAGGCCGGCGTTTCGGGGTCAGGGCATCGGCGGCCGGCTGCTGGCTCACGTGGGTGCGCTGGCGGTGCGGCGCGGCTGCGGGCGCCTGGAGTTCTCGGTGCTCGACTGGAACGCCCCGGCGATTGAGGTCTACCGGGCGCTCGGCGCGCAGCCGCTCGACGACTGGACGACGTTCCGCTTCACCGGCCCGGCGCTGCAAACGCTGGCGACGCGGTATGAGACGTGACGTGCACGGAAACCGGGATAGAGTTACTCAATCCCGGGGCCAAGGGACACGCCTGGCCTTGTCTGACGGCGCACCTACCGGTGCAGCCGGTTACGCTGCCAAAGCGATATCCACCCGCTTCGCGACGGACGGCGTCCGGTCGGACTCCTTGTGTAAGCGGTAGTGCATTGTTCGCCCGCGCTGTTCCGGCCCGGAGTAGGCCTGATCAAAGGCTTTCTGGGCGGCACGAAACTCCGGCGTCGCATCGCAGTAGCGTGCAACGATCAGCCATTCTTCGATGTTATCGTTCATTTTCCACCTCGGTTCCATCATACAAATTGAGCACGCTCTGGCGTCGCGCTTCGGGTTTGCTGGAACTCCGATAGTGGCGGCGAGACCAGGCAGGAAATGCAACCCACGTCACACAACTGCGATAAACAACGTAAAAAAGCCATGTGTTTGTGTTGCTTCCGCACCCGACCGGGTGAATGCTGCGACGCAGCATAAAGAGGACCGATTCAGTCGAGCACAGGTACCGGGGGCAAGTCTACGTTTGCGCATATCGTTGATTCGTGGCCGAAGGCTGTCTGTCACCAGGTCCGGCGGGGTTCGTACCAGGATAATGGGGAAAAGCGTAGATCTGGACCTTCGGTCGTTGCCGGTCCGCCCAAAACTGCTCGCAGCGCACAGCTCAGCGTCGGCTCCCCCAGCCGCGTGCCGTCGCTCGGGATCACCCGCTCGCGCTGCGCGATGTTGGTACCCTCAACTGCAAGTACACGGGTTCCCATGGACGAAGGTCTCATCGATCGGGATGACCAGGATGTTGTCCGCGGAACCCCTTGTACCCCTGATGAGAGATCCGTCTCGAGTTTGTACCCACATCGGTCATTCGTGCTGGCGCACGGGCTGGGTGGTCATACTCCTGTGATCTTTTCAGCGTAGATCCAGTCATCTGCCCAACCGATACCGTGGTTGAATCCTTTGAGCGCGTAACCACATTCTTCAAGCTTTCTGGTTACAATATCTCTTGACCGATACCACTCTCCCTCACCGTTCTCGGCGCGGAAATCATGACAGGAGATTATGAAACGCTCGATGATATCGAAATCTGTAATGGCCGCGATGACGTCTTTTTCCGCACCTTCAATATTCATTTTGAACAGATCAATCCGGCTGATATCATAGCGTGCTATGAACTTCTCCCATTTGATTGTCGGTATGTCTATGTAGGCCGCTGGTGTTTCACCCACTGCGGCATAGGATCGCTGACTGACAAACTTCACTGTTTCCTCGTCAGTAATAACGTACGGTGACGCAACAAACTCTTCACCGGCATCGTGAAAAGTATTCGCTAAGCACTCATAGATAACCGGCTGGGCTTCAACTCCGATGTAACGAAAACCTTTGGCATGTTTTGACAGATATATCGCTTCTTCCCCATAACCTGCTCCAAGGTCAAGCACCACGTCGCCAGCTTGCGGCATGTAGTAGTGGAACACGAGATTCCTGCAATTCCAGATATTCGATTTCTCTTCGAGAAAGTGCCGTGGATAACGGATATAGATGTTTTTCCCGAATCGTTTGTACTTGTAGAAACCTGTCCTCTTGTCAAATTCGACTTTTGTCGCCCAGTCAATTCGTTTTCCAATGCTCTTTAACAAACCCATGACTATGTATCCTGAAGACATCGGCGTATCGCGATCTACCAGGGAAGCAAAGTGTCTGGCTTTTTCCTTTAACCTCTGCAGTCACTAGCATACTTTTTGATGGACACGCACTGATGTTGGCGAAGTCGAAACTCCTTTACGATCGAGTAAGGCAGCCTACCCATACGGAAACTTTCGTAGCTCTGGCAATCCTACTTTTTCCCGTGTTGTCGCTCATTGTCCGGCATTGGCTCAGTGGCATCTATTCACTGCTGGCATTGTTGGCTTTGTTCGTGGTTTTCAGAAGATCACACCGACTCTATTCGGAGGAAAAGATTCTTCTCGGATTATTCGCGCTGTTACTACTGAGCTTCATGCTTTCTGCAAGTCTGAACGAATGGAGTGACAACTCGATCCGAAGATTAAGTAATGTGCTGAAATATATCGTATTCTTCCCGTTGTATCTATTGATACGTCAGAATAAGGACCTAACCGGCTTGTTGTTTACAGGTATCGCAGTCGGCGGTGCCGTTCTGGGATTACAGGCGATTGTTGACGTATTCTACTCAGGCCTGGAGCAGGGATGGGGTATCTATGGCCCGATCGTTTTCGGCGATTTGTCGGTACTTTTTTTCTCCATAACTCTGATACTTCTGTTCTTCAAAGCCGATGTTTCCATTACAACAATCCTGTATGTTGTTTCTCTTATACTTTCGGCATTGGCGATCGCTTTGGCCGCCTCGAGAAACGCCTGGATCGCTTGTTTGTTTTCCGTGCTGGCAATTCCATTGCTTTGTTTCAAATTCATGAAGTACCGAAGGGCGATCATGGTGATCATACCGCTACTGCTCGTTTCCGCTTCGGCTTCTTTCTTTACAGATTCCATGCACCAACGACTGGACCGGGCGCTTTCCGAGTTCACGTCATACGTCACTCAAGGAGCTCCCAAGAACGTTCCTATAATGTCCAACTCCGTTGGTTTCCGCTTGGAACAGTGGAGAGTTGCCTTGCATATTACGCATGATGCGTTGTTTTTTGGTTACGGCGGAGGAAATGCTGGGAAACACGTCAAACGTTACGCTGAGAAAGGCCTGGCGCATCCTGACCTCATTAACCCAGATACTGAAAAAGGGATAGGTGGGCTGCACAGCACTTACTTTGAAACACTTATTACCGAAGGCGTGGTTGGGCTGGTTATCATGATGCTATTCCTGCTTTACCCGCTTTACGTATTTGCTAAGGCCAGAAGTTTCAATCCGTTGATATCCACGGTAGGTGTTCTATTCATCACGAACTATATGATTTTCGGCATCTCTGAGAATCCTTTCATACATGACAATTTCACTTCGGTGTATTTGATACTGCTTTCTGTGCTTTTCTCGGAACTGGTAAGAGAAAAGCACCAAAGAGACGTGCGTGTAACGGCCGCAACCGAAAGCGACGAACTGCTGCAACAAGGTACGTGACAGAACCAACCGCTCTCGGTGCCAGGTTCCAGAGGCCGGCAACTCTTCTTCTGACCCGTGTCAAGGCACCACCCCGGCCGCCATGAGCACAGCAGTGTGGTGTAATATGGTGTTTCACCAGCACACACCCGGGACACCTCGATGCTACCCACCACCATCGCCGGTAGTCTGCCCAAGCCCGCCTGGCTCGCCGAGCCGGAAAAGCTCTGGGCTGCTTGGCGTCTGACCGGTGACGAGCTGCGCCAGGCGCAGCGCGATGCGACGCTCGTGGTGCTGCATGAGCAGGAAGCCGCCGGGATCGACATCGTCAGTAACGGCGAACAGTTCCGGCAGCATTTCGTGCACGGTTTCCTGACCGGGATGGAGGGCGTCGATTTCAACAAACGTAAGCGCATCGGGATTCGCGACAACCGTTACGAGGCAGACTGCCCCACAGTGGTGGGTCCCGTGCGGCGGCGCGCACCGGTGCATGCGGAGGAAGTTGCCTTCACCCGCGCAAACACGCATCAGCGGCTGAAATTCACCATCCCCGGCCCCATGACCATCGTCGACACGCTGGCCGATGCGCACTATGGCGACCGGGCCGCCATGGCGATGGATTTCGCACTGGCCATCAATGCCGAGGCGCGCGAGCTCGAGGCGCTGGGCGTGGACGTGATCCAGCTGGACGAGCCGGCCTTCAATGTCTATCTCGACGAGGTGGCCGAATGGGGCATCGATGCGTTGCACCGGGCGATCGACGGCCTGCAGTGCAAGACCGCCGTGCACATCTGCTACGGCTACGGCATCGAAGAAAACTTGACCTGGAAGAAAACGCTGGGTGATGCGTGGCGGCAGTACGAGCGGACCTTCCCGCTGCTGGCGGAAAGCCGGATCGATCAGGTGTCTCTGGAGTGCGCAGGCTCACGCGTGCCGCTGCCGGTGCTGGAGCTGCTACGCGGCAAGGACATCATGGTCGGTGTAATCGACGTCGCGACTGAGCACGTCGAAACGCCTGAGGAAGTTGCAAACAACATCCGCGCTGCCATGCAGTACGTCGCCCCCGCAAACATCATCCCGTGCACCAACTGCGGAATGGTACCGCTCTCACGCGAAATCGCACGCGGCAAGCTCGAAGCGCTCGGCGCTGGCGCTGCGCTGGTACGTGCGGAGCTGTGATCGGTAATCGGGGTCAGTTGAAGGGTGTTTCGCTGCTCCATTGCGGTCCGTCAGCAAGTCCGCCCGGATTTACGTCGCCGTTGTTCTGACCCGTGGCATCAATCAGGGTCGTGCCGCTGCCGGCATCGAGATGGTAGAGCGCCGCGGTTTGGGCATCGGGTGTAAACGGCGCACAGGGGACAGCGTAGCTGTCGCCTTCGCTGGGCGCACCGTAACGCAGCACCGTGGACAGCCGGATCTCGTCCATCCATCCCGCGAAAGAAATGTCCGAGTAACCGTGCTTCTCGGCCCCGAACACGACGTAAGGGTCACTGTACACGCAGTCGCCGCCGTTGAACGGACAGGTGCCCGTGGCCGGCACGCCGTCGTCGGGATAGGAAATGTCACCGGGCGGCCCCGCCTCGCTGACCACGGTCTGCCCATCCACGAGTATCCACAGGTGCCCGTCAGACATACGACGTTGCAATGCCACGTGCTGCCACTGGCCCGGTCGTACGTCGGGCTGTCCATCGTCGCGGCACACCGTGACGCCGGAAAACGCGTTGGAGACTGAGAACACCAGCGTGTTGTTCGCGAGACCGGCACCGTAATGCAGATTCTGACTGTGACGGTCGCGATCCAGCAGAATGTTGGAGCGCACCCACTCGTTGTTGGCACCGCAGGCGATCGCCCCCGCCGGGTTATCGTTCAGCGAGGTAACGCGCATCCAGAACTCGATCGTCGCGTCGGTGGCGCCGATATCCGCGCTCGGACCCGGAGCGGCATTGCCGGGATCGTCGATGAGCACCTTCACACGTTCGTCCGGGGCGACACGGTTGGTGCCGGGAAAGCGCAGGCTGGTGCCGCCAGCGGCAACCGTGCAACCACCGGGGCCGGGATTGGGACCCGGCACTGCGGAACCGCCATCGCCGCCTGAGCTACACCCGCCCAGCAGCCCGGTCAGCGCCAGGACTGCGGCCGCTCTGACCTGTCGTTTGCTCAACACCATCTGACGAAGCCCCCCCGCTTGCGCAGTCGCGTCACCTGAAAGGCTAAACCCAAGCTCGCTCACGCCGCTGCGTACGCGTTCGTGGTTTTCCCTTTGCGCCCGACCATGTCCACCGCTCTGCGCGAAGCAAGTCTGATACCATCGGCTTTTCTTACACCTGGACGCTCGACGGTTTGCAGCTATTTGTCGCGCACCAGCAACGCCCGGGCGCCAGGCCGGATCGCAGCAGCGTTGATCGCTTCGTTTGCCGTGCGCATCGCTTTCGTTATGCCAGCGACTGCCGTGTGCAGCGCGACGCACAAGGCAAGCCCGCATTACTCGGCAGCGGCAGCGATCCACTCGAACGCACCTGCTCCATCAGCCACACACGCGATTGGCTGGCGTGCGCGTTCGCGGACCAGGCGCTGGTCGGCATCGATATCGAAGTTGCCACAACCCGCGATTACGTTGAAACGGGGACCTGGTTCTACGGGGCCGAGCTCGGCGAGCGGCTGGCAACCGCGACGCCGCAACAGCAACGGTTCATCTTCTACCGCGCGTGGACCGCTTACGAAGCGCTGTACAAGTGCGGCATCAACAGACGCCGCACGCTGGCACCGCTGATCGGTAATAGCGCATCGGTAGTGCGTGACAACATCGCGCTGCATTGGCTGGTGGGGCCTGATGAGCTGCATGCATGCATGGCGATTGTGAACGGAGCCCGCATCCCGCAGCAGACCGTAGAAGTGCTTTGCGAATCCGCGGACTCGTTCTCGCCCGACAGCCGCTGGCGTCCGGCGCAGCTGATTGCTTGAAGCGACCCTGATCAGCGCATCGGACGCTGGTCCCGGTCCTCGGTGAAATCCGTCGGCCCGGAAGCCTCAGCAGGCGTACCAGGCAACCCGGTGACCAGTTCGGTGGCGGCGCGTTGCGCAATCATACGCAACGTGACTTCGTACTCGCTGGAGGTGTCGAGCGCCTGAATCATCTCGACCGCACCCTCCCACACGATGCTCCCATCCCCGCTGTCCCAGAGCTCCAGGAACACCCGCAGCCGGGCGCGCTTTGTCTCCATCAGACGCAGGCCCAGGAACGACCAGCGCAGCAGCGATTCCTGGCGGAAGCTGGCGAGTTTCAGCTGCGCAAAAAACCGTGCCCCCGTGGCCTCCGCCACCTCGCGCAGGCTGGCGCGCCGGAAAAGCCCGGTGTCACGGGCCTCGACGAACATCCGCTCGTATGTCTCGTCGCGCCCGGCACGGTTGACCGCACTCAGCGTACCGGCGAGCGAGGTCACCTGCAGATCGGGGCGTCTTTCGCTGATCACCTCAAAGAACGCCTGCGCCAGTGCCTGGCGGTCCTGCTCCCTGCCGGTCACCGTGCTGGGCGTGAGCAACGCGATGCCGCCGGCCTGCAACTCGCTCTCCGACAGCGACAACACCCTGTGCGTGGTATCCGATTGCACGGACAGCCCGCCGCAGCCGGCGATGCAGAACCACAAAGCCGCCGCCGCCGCCCATTCAATCGATTGTCTTATCCCTGGTCGCTTGCGCATAGGCATCCTTCATGTCCGCATGGGTACCGCGGGCTGGATTGCCCCGGTCCGGCGCCGCGCGATTATTACGCATCCCGGCTGTCGGGGGTACATCGTCGAGGCGGCCGAGTTGCGCCACGTAGCGGCGCTGTGGTAACAAGCGCGGGCAGGAGCCAGAGGCTACCCGGGCGAAGCCACACCCGAATCAAATGAACCAACCGACGCAATGTAGAACCCGCCTCGCGACCGTGCACCGAAACGCGAACCGGCGGACAGGCGACCCTTTGCAGTGCTGACGATCGAACGCCTGCACAAAGCGTTCGGCGGTATTCGCGCGGTGGACGATGCGGGCTTCGAGGTTGCCGAGGGCTCGATTACCGGGCTGATCGGGCCCAACGGCGCCGGCAAGACCACGCTGTTCAACCTCGTGGCAGGGGCCCTGCCCCCGGATGCCGGCCGGGTCGTGTTCCACGGCGAGGACATCACCGGCATGCCCTCGCACCGCCTTTTCCACAAGCGGCTGCTGCGTACCTTCCAGATCCCGCACGAGTTCGACACCATGAGCGCGCTGGACAATCTGATGATGGTACCCGGCGACCAGACCGGCGAGCACCTGTTCAACGCCTGGTTCCGCTGGCGGCGCGTCAGGAAGCAGGAAGTGCGGATACGCGAGCGCGCCGAGCAGGTGCTCGAGTTTCTCGGCATGAGCCAGGTCGCCGAAACCCGCGCCGGCAATCTGTCCGGCGGTCAGAAGAAACTGCTGGAGCTCGGCCGCACCATGATGGTCGATCCCAAGCTGGTGCTGCTCGACGAGATCGGCGCGGGCGTGAACCGCACGCTGCTCGCCGAGATCACCGAAAAGCTCGCTAAGCTCAATCGAGAGCACGGCTACACATTCTGTCTGATCGAGCACGATATGGAGGTAATCAGCCGCCTTTGCGACCGCGTGGTGGTCATGGCCGAAGGCCGCGTTCTGACCATCGGCACGGCCGCCGAAGTCCAGGCGGACGAGCGCGTGATCGAGGCCTACCTCGGGAACTCGGACAACGCCAGCACCCGGCGGCGCGCGCGCGCTCCATGAGCCTGCTCCTCGAAGCGCGCGGCCTGGTCGGGGGTTACGGCGAGCTGACGATCCTGCACGGTTGCGACCTGACGGTCGAAGCGGGTCGCATCTCGGTCATCGTCGGTGCCAACGGGGCGGGCAAGTCCACGGCCATGAAGGCGATCTTCGGGCTGCTGCCGCTGCGCGAGGGCAGCATCACGTTCGCCGGCGAGGACATCGTGGGCCGAACGCCGCAGGAGCTTGTGGCGCTGGGCATGGGCTACGTGCCGCAGATGGCCAACGTGTTTCCCACGCTGCAGGTCGAAGAGAACCTCGAGATGGGCGCATTCATTGCACCTGACCGCGTGGCCCGGGGGCTGGAACGCGTGTATTCGATCTTCCCCGCGCTGCAGGAAAAGCGTCGCCAGCCGGCCGGAGAGCTGTCGGGGGGCCAGCGGCAGATGGTCGCTGTGGGCCGCGCACTGATGATGGAACCGCAGCTGCTGATGCTGGACGAACCGACCGCCGGCCTGTCCCCGAAAGTCATGCGCGATATCTTCGACATCATTCTCAAAGTCAACGAAGCGGATGTCGGCGTGCTGATGGTCGAACAGAATGCGCGCCAGGCGCTGGAAATCGCCGATACCGGCTTCGTGCTCGGCACCGGGCGCAACCTCTACGTCGACACCGGCGAGGCACTGCTCGCCGACCCCGAGGTCGCGCGATCATTCCTGGGCAAGCGGGATTAGCGGGCGTGGAGTTCGCCGATACCCTCAACGCGCTGGTGTACCTGCTCAACAAGGGCGTGCTCAACGCGGCCAAGATCGGCAGCATCTACGCGCTCGGCGCCGTCGGCATCACACTGATCTTCGGCATCCTGCGGTTCGCGCATTTCGCACACGGCGACATGATGACGTTCGGCGCCCTGAGCGCGTTCTTCGGCACCCTCTGGCTGCGTCAGCAGGGCATCAACATCGAGCCGATACCCACCGGGCTGCTGGCCCTGCCCGTCGCCGCGCTGGTGACGGTTGGGCTCGCGCTGCTCATCGATCGCAGCGTGTACGCGCACTTTCGTGCACAGAAAAGCCCGCCGGTAGTGTTCGTCATGACCTCGATCGGCGTCACGTTCATCCTGCAGGGCGTAATCCGCCTGATCGGCGGCACCGGCGACCGGCAGTTCTTCTTCACGCTGGTCGAAAACGGCGAACGGCTGCGCGAGGACAAGGCACGGCTGCTGTTCGATTTCGAGTGGCTGAGCGAGCACTTCGACGGGTTCGCCCAGAAAATCGTCATCACGGCACCGCAACTGGCATTGTTCGTGTTCACGGCGGTCGCGCTGTTCGGCCTGCACCGCTTCCTGACCCGCACCCGGCTCGGCAAGGGGATGCGCGCCGTCTCCGACAACGAGGATCTGGCGCGCATCAGCGGCATCGACGTCGGCAAGGTAGTGCTGTTCACCTGGATCATCGGCGGGACCCTGGCCGCAATCGCGGGCACACTGCTGGCGATGGACACGCAGTACAAACCCATACTCGCCTTCAATCTGCTCTTGCCGATGTTCGCGGCGGCCATCATGGGCGGCGTGGGCAAGCCGTTCGGCGCGGTCGCCGGCGCGTTCATCGTGGGGCTCGCGGAGACTTTCGCGGTGTTCGACTGGCGGGTTGTGTACAACTTCCTGGTGCCCGATGAGATGCACGCCGCCACGGCGCTGGCCCTGGTGCCCGCGGAGTACAAGCTCGCCGTGCCGTTCGTTATCCTCGTGCTGGTGCTGATCTGGCGGCCGACCGGTATCTTCCGGGGGCAGGTGCTGTGATGTCGCGCAACGCGGTCGCGGCGCTGCTGCTGCTCGCTCTGTTCCTTACGGCGTGGTTCGCGCTCAGCCCGGTAACGGCGCTGCTGTACCTGGCGACCGCGCTGGCGACGGCTGTGATCGTGCTGGGTCTGAACATACAATGGGGCTACGGCGGCCTGTTCAACGCCGGCGTTCTGGGCTTCGTCGCGCTCGGCGGCTACGCCGTAGTGCTGGTCTCGATCCCACCGGTGCCCGAGGCGCTGGATGCCGGCGGCAGCGGCCTGCTCAGCGCCGCAATCAAGCTCGGTGTGACCATGGTCGCGATCTACGCACTTGCCCGACTGCACGCCTTTCTGCCGAACTCGCTGCTGCGCGGCGCACAGATACTGGTGGGCATCGCCGGCTACATCTGGCTCAAGGGTGAGCTCGACCTCACGATCCGGGCTATCGAAACCGCCGCAACCGCGGATCCGTCGATGCGCGGTTTCGTGGGCGGGCTCGGCCTGCCGGTGCTGCTCGGCTGGGCCGTCGGCGGCGTCCTCGCCGGCGTGATCGCCTGGTTCATCGGTAAGATCACCCTGGGGCTGCGTTCCGACTATCTCGCGATCGCGACGCTCGGCATCGCGGAAATCATTCGCACGTTCCTGAAAAACGCCGACTGGCTGACGCGCGGCACGCTGACCGTGTCGCCGATCGACTGGCCGGTGCCCACGCCCCGCGACGTCAACGCACTGCTGGACCGGGGCGGGGGTGACTACTCGGTCGCCTGGCTGGACATCGCCTCGGAGCAGGCCGGAACTGCGCTGAGCCGCATCATGTTCATCGCGGTCTCCGCGGCTATTCTGATTGCACTGGTGCTGCTGCTGGAGAGAGCGCTGGCCTCACCGTGGGGACGCATGATGCATTCCATCCGTGACAACGACACGGCGGCCGCGGCGATGGGTAAAGACGTCGTCAAGCGACAGCTCGAGGTGTTCGTGCTGGGCGCCGTCCTGATGGGCCTGGGCGGCGCCATGCTGACTTCGCTCAATACGCTGTTCGACCCCTCGGCCTACCTGCCGCCGCGTTACACGTTCCTGATCTGGGCCATGTTGATCGTCGGCGGCAGCGGCAACAACCTCGGCGCGGTGTTCGGCGCGATTTTCATCTACCTGCTGTGGGAAATGTCCGAGCCGATTTCGCAGTTCCTGTTTCTGAACGGGGCCGCCGTGCTGCAAGCCATGTTCGAGGGCTGGGAGCCGCCCTCCGACCTGGAGGGGCGCGCCTCGCAGATGCGCGTAATCGTGATCGGCCTGGCGCTTCTTGTTACCATGCGCTTTGCGCCACGCGGTGTATTACCTGAACGGCAGGGTCTGCGTAAACGCTGAGCCACAACCGATCAGAACACGACAACGGCAGTTTCAGAATCAGCCGCGGGCCTGACGGCGCTTGAACGGCCCGCAGCAGCGCGCTCAAACCCCAACGGAGTAGACACTATGAAAATGCACAAGATCGCAATGGCGGCGGCGTGTTCAGCGCTGCTGGCCGGAACCGCCTCGGCGGACGTCTCAGTCGGCAGTCTGATGGGCTTCACCGGGCCGATCGAGTCGCTGACTGTCGGTATCAACGCCAGCGCTGAAATGGCATTCAAGGAAGTCAACGCTGCGGGCGGCGTGGTCGGCGGAAACATGATCAACCTGGTCACGGCCGACACCACCTGCGTGGATGCGAGCGCCGCGGCGGCTGCCGCCGATCGCCTGGTGAACTCGGATAAGGTGGCCGCTATCGTCGGCGCACTGTGCTCGGGTGCGACGATCGCCGCCGCCAACAGCGCCGCGATACCGAACCAGGTAGTAATGATTTCGCCGGCGTCGACCTCGCCGGCGATCACCGGGCTCGACGACAACGACCTGGTGTTCCGTACCGCGCCCTCCGACGCCCGCCAGGGCAGTGTGCTCGCCAGCGTGCTGAAAAAGCGCGGCGTCTCGAAAGTCGCCGTCACCTATATCAACAACGACTATGGTAAAGGGTTCAACGATGCCTTCGTGTCTGCGTTCAAGTCCATGGGCGGTAAAGTAACCGGGAGCCAGGCGCACGAAGACGGCAAGGCCGACTACCGTGCCGAAATCGCCAATCTGGCCGCCGGCGGCGGCGAGCTGCTGGTCGTTCTCGCCTACCTGGACGGCTCCGGCCAGACCATCATCCGACAGGCCATCGAGGAAGGCGATTTCTCGCGCTTCGTCGGCGGCGACGGCATGGTCGGCCAGTCGATCGTCGATGCGATCGGGGGCGGTCTGGAAGGCATGGTCGCCACGCGACCGGGCGGCAGCAGCGATGGCGCCAGCCGCTTCACGAAAATGGCCGGCGAAGCGGGCCTGAAGATCGACGGTGCATTTCAGGCCGAAGCGTACGACGCGGCCGCGCTGATCGCGCTCGCCATGCAGTTCAAGGGCAACGTCAGCCGCAACGGCATGGCCCGCGCCGTTCGCGAAGTGGCCAACGCGCCGGGCGAAGTGATCCTGCCGGGCGAACTCGGTAAAGCGCTGAAGATCATCGCCAACGGCGGGCAGGTCAACTACGAGGGTGCCACGGGCGTCGAGTTCAACGAGGCCGGCGACCCGCCCGGCTCCTACCTGGTGATGGAGGTCGCGGGTGGCAAGTTCGTGGAGCGGCAGGTGGTTCGCTGAATCCACGCAACCCGTGCAACAGGCCGGCGGTGGACGATCCATCGCCGGACTTTTATGAAAAATGATGGAGAATGGGGAACCGTGGTCGAACCAACAAAGCGGAATGTCCCCGTTTCCGCGGGAGGCGAGCATGGGCGCGACGATCATCCCGACCCTCCGCTACGACGATCCAGCGGCCGCGGTCGACTGGCTGTGCGACGCGTTCGGTTTCGCCCGGCACCTGGTCGTACCGGGCGAGGACGGCGGCATAGCGCATGCTCAGCTGACTCTGGGCGACGGCATGATAATGCTCGGTTCGAGCGGTGACAGCGCCTTTGACCGTCTGCAGAAAACGCCGCAACAGGTGGGCGGTGTCGGCACACAGAGTCCCTACATCATCGTCGACGACGTCGACGCACATTGCCGGCGCGCCAGGGAAGCGGGCGCCCGGATCGCCATGCTGCCCGAGGATCAGGATTACGGCGGTCGTCTGTATTCGTGCCTCGATCCCGAAGGCCACCTGTGGAACTTCGGCAGCTACAACCCGTGGACGTAACCCGAGACGTCCCATGCGAAGCCTGTTGTGCGCCACGCTCACGGTGCTGCTCGCGGCTTGCGCCGGCGGCGGTACACAGCCCCCGACCCGCGACTACATCGTGGTCTTCGAAGTGAGTCCCACCGTGGCCGGCGCCCTCGAACGCCTGGCGGTAGCGCAGGTGCTCGACCGCCGGACCCGGCAGACGGTGGCCCATCTCCCGTCGGCGGCGTTCGTCAACGCGGCCTGGGACACCCTGGTCGAACGCCAGTGGCCGGTTGCCTATGACCAGAGGGGCAACATCCGCGCGGCGTATACCTCCTGCTACCTGTCAGGCACCACGCCCGATGAGCCGCGTTGCCCGGAATCGCAATAGCCACCGGCGGCAGGGAACCACGCGCTCACGGTGACACGCTCCTACCGACTCATGCTTGTGCAGGACGTAGCGTCGGTTCTCGAGCTGAGGCTCTCGACCCGGGAAAACCCGGTGACGCTGCAGGAGCTGGAACAAGACTACGGCGTCACGCCGCAATCCATGACCGCCGCGCTGGTGGAGGGACGGGTTCAGGGATGGTTGTGCGAGAACGCCGGCACCGTCGTCGGCTTTGCCATGGGTGATCCCGCCACCGGGGAGGTGCTGGTGCTCGCGGTGCGCCCGGGTCACGAGCGGCAAGGCATCGGCAGACGGCTGCTGCAGGCGGTCGTCGATGCACTGCGCGCGCAGGGTCACCGCAGCATCTGGCTGCTGAGCAATCCCGATCCCGGCACGCGCGCCTACGGCTTCTATCGCAAACTGGGCTGGGCGGCGACGGGCCGGATGGTCCGCGAAGACGAAATCATGAAGCTCGCGGACGGCGCCATGCCGGGACGTGGCGGCACCGCGAGTGATCGCTGAATGCTCCCCCGCCGGTATGGTCGAGCGGTAGTTCCGTGCCGCGTTGCCCGTCGTGCCATGCCATCGCAACCTGGAGGTTGCCGGGGAACCGCGAACAGTTCGCCTGCCGCCGCTGCAGCTGCGCGCTGGTGCGCCGGAAAGACCCGCCCTTGCTGTCCTTCGTGATCGGCATCGGGGGCGGGTCGATCATGGGACTCGGGTTGTACATTGGTGTAGAGTTGGAAGCACGGTTCGTTTTGTCCTGGTCGTTCCTTGTCGGCGCCGCAATCGGCTACCTGTTCATCTGGTCTCAGATGCGGCTGCGAACGGCTGCGCCCTACCAGCGCTGGCTCTAGCGAAACGGCGTCGATTACGACGATGCTTGCCTGCAACATCGGCCGGGCACCCCATTTAGCAATGCGTTAAGGACTTGAGCAATGAGCCTCACCGTTTATCTTTCGGGAGAAATCCACACCGACTGGCGCGAGGAAATCAAACGCGGCGCGGAGCGCGACGGCCTGCAGGTCGAGTTCACCTCGGCGGTGACCGACCACGGGGCCAGCGACGCGGCAGGCGATCATCTGGGCGATGAGCCGGAGCCGTTCTGGCGTGATCACAAATCGTCGAAGGTCAACGCCATCCGTACGCGGACACTGCTCGATAAAGCCGACGTGGTGGTGGTGCGCTTCGGGGACCGGTACAAGCAGTGGAACGCCGCGTTCGACGCGGGCTACTGTGCAGCACTGGGTAAACCCTACATCACCCTGCACGACGAGGCGCTCATCCATCCGTTGAAAGAGGTCGATGCGGCGGCGCTGGCCTGGGCCACCAGCACCGCCCAGGTGGTCGAGATCCTCGCCTACGTCACACGCGACTGACAGCGTAACACGCGCTCAGTCGACCGCGGTCGCCGCATGCCAGAACCGTTCGTCCCCGCGAATTTCGTGCTCCCGCGGGGTCTGGTGACCGACACTTACCTTCTCGAGGTGCTGACCCCGGCGGTGGCCGAGCTCGACTACGACGCGGTCATGTCGAGCAAGGACCGTTTACGCGACGTCTTCTCGGCCAACGACCGCTGGCCCGCAGACGACATGACGCTGGCACACAATGTCGCGGACCTGCGCAAGCACGAGGCGGAGTTCCACGCGCACCGGGCCTTCGCCTACACGGTGCTGGCCCCGGACGCGATGCTGTGCCTGGGCTGCGTGTACCTCTACCCGACAACGGTCAGCGGCTACGACTGCGAAGCGTATCTCTGGGTCAGGACCAGCACACAGCATCTCGACACGGTGCTGCACGAGGACGTGCGCCGCTGGCTTGCCTCCCACTGGCCCTTCGAGCGCCCGGCCTTTCCGGGGCGCGAGATCCCCTGGCCGCAGTGGCGGGGCACCCGGCATACCTAACGCAGGCGCCGTTTTCGATTACACTTGTTTGTCCGACGCGATCGTCAGCCGCGAGGCCACCCGTGCACAAAAGCCGCCTTGGTACCCTGGTCATCGATTGCCACAGCGAAGATCTCGATGCCGATACCGGTTTCTGGGCACGCGTGTTCGGGTGCGAGGTCGAGCGTCGCGACAAGCCGGGCGACGACGCCTACCGTGCGCTGGCCACGCCGGACAGCGATCCAAAACTGCTGGTGCAGCGGGTGTCACACGCAAGCCGGGTGCACCTGGACATAGAAACCGACGACATCGAGGCCGAGGTGCAGCGGCTGGAAAAGCTCGGTGCGGTCCGCCTGGAGCGGGTACGCGGCTGGTGGGTGATGCAGGCCACCAGCGGACACCGCTTCTGCGTGGTCAATCCGCAGCGCCCGGATTTCGAGGATCATGCCAACCGCTGGTCATGAGGGAGCTCATCCGTGCTGGAACTCAGACCGACTTGCGAGCACTGCCGTAAACCGCTGCCGCCGGAATCGCGCGAGGCAATGATCTGTTCATTCGAATGCACGTTCTACCGCACCTGCGTGGACGATGTTCTGCACGGCGTGTGCCCGAACTGCGGCGGCGGGTTCTGTGCGCGACCGGTGCGACCCAGTAAGGACTGGATCGGCGGCAACTGCCTTGCCAACCACCCGCCCGGCGAGCGCGAGGTGCACCAACCGGTGGATCCGGCGCGCCACGCCCGGCTGCTGGCTGCGCAGAACGGATTGCCGCCACACCAGCGCTAGTCGCGTCCCCGGATTCTGTGGTGCTGATCCTGGACCATTTTTTCGTGCTCACCGAGCCGCAGGCGCCGGTTGCCGGGCATCTTCGCGACTGGGGTCTGCAGGAAGGATCTCGCAACGACCACCCCGGGCAGGGCACGTCCAACCGGCGTTTTTTTTTCGAGGATTCGATGCTCGAGTTCCTCTGGATCCGCGATGCGGCGGAAGCGGACGCCGGCCCGGCGCGCGATCTGCAATTGAGGCAACGCGCGACGGCCGCGCATGCCTCACCGTTCGGTCTGATCTTCCGCTACGCGGAGGACAGCCCGGCGCCTCCGCCGTTTCCGGGCTGGCCATACCATCCGGCTTATCTCAACGCGACGCGGTTCCTGCACATCGGCGCCAACGCCGGGCAACTGCAGGAGCCGCTGTGCGTGCACATTCCTTTCGCGATGCCGCCGGCACGGGATGCGCACCGAAACAGCGAACGTGTCGTGGCGGTCAGCGTTCAAGTCGCCAGCGAATCCCTGTCCGAAGTGTTGCAGCTCGCCGGGCGTACGGCGGGCCTGGCGGTGAAAACCGGGCCAGCGCACCTGCTGGAAATCACCCTGGGAGGGAGCCGGCGCCGGGGAACACTGGACCTGCGCCCGGCGCTGCCGCTGGTGATCAGCGCCGGCTAGCCTGCATATTGAATGAAGGATAACTCCGGGCATCCCTGCGCCCTGCGGGCCAGCGACTCGCTGTGCAAATTGTTCAGACAATCTAGTCACATCTCAGGGGAAATGTGGCTGAGCAGATCGGACTATCGCCTGCGCAAGCATAGCCGGACCCGGGTGCAAAGGGGATCGTTCGATCTGCAACGCCGGATTTTTTCTGAAAGTGAACAGGTACCAAGCGTCACTCGGCAATGTCGCTCAGATAGATGCTCAACAGTCTGATTCGACTGACAAACGCGCACGCCCGGAACCGCCTTCATGCAATATGCGGGCTAGTTGCGGGTGATGATCTTGTACTCGTCCGCCGGCAGTACCGCGATTTCGATCCGCCGGTTACGCGCCCGCGCCTGCGCGGTCGAGTTATCCGTCACCGGCTGCTCCGCCCCGTGCCCTACTACATTGAGGCGCGCCGCGTCGATACCGGCGTCGTCCAGATACCTGACCGCGCTGGCGGCCCGCGCCGCCGACAGCTCCCAGTTGGACGGATAGCGCGCTGCCAGCTCGGGACCGATGGGCACGCTATCGGTGTGCCCCTCCACGCTCACCTTGCGACCCGGGTACTCTTGCAGAATCCTGGCGACCAGATTCAGGGTCTGCTTGCCGCCGGTGGTGATCTCGGCCGAACCGGTCTCGAACAGGATGTCGCTGCCGACCCGGATCAGGGTGAGCCGGTTCTCCAGCTGCTCGAGCTGCATGTCGCGACTGGACAGTTCGCTCTGGAGGCTGTTGCGCAATTCGGCGAAGCGCGCTTTCTCTGCTTCAGCCGCCTGCTCGACCTCCGCCATGCGCGCCTCCATTTGCGTCAGATCGGTATCTCTTTCACTCAACTGGACGCTGAGCTCCTTGACCATGGTTTCGTGCTCGCCAAGCTTCACCACCATCGCGCGCAGCCGCTCCAGCTCGCCGCGCACCGCGCGCTCGGAACCCTGAGCCATAGCCAGATCCTGGGTAAGCTGCTTGATTCGCGCATCGGTGGTGCGGCGCTGAGCGTCCAGCTCGGCCTGCAGTGAATCGGCCTTCTGTTTCCACTCCGCCTGCTCTGCTTCCCAGCGCGCGCGCTCGGCGTCCCAGGCACCCCGCGTGAACTCCCAGTTGGCGCGCTCGGCCTCCCAGCTGACACGCTCCTGTTCCCAGGCCTCCTCGGCCTGAGCCGTGCTGGCCGTGAAATCACGGCTCGCTTTTTCGAACTGCTCGCGCGCCTCCTCCAGCGCCGCCTTCGTGTCCTGCAGCTCCTGTGTCATCGCCTGCAGCTGCCCCGTACGCGAACGCAGGTTCTCCATCTCGAGCCGAACCGCCCGCAGCTGCGCTTTGGTCGCATTCAGCTCATTCTGCGACGCGTCGTAGTCGGCGGCGTGCTGATCAGCGCGGCGCGATTCCTCCGAACCGATACCGCGCTGATCGAAGTACTTGTACCAGCCACCCGCGGCGATCGCGGCGAGGATGAGCAGGATGATTATGAGGGGTGTTTTATTCATCTGTGTTCCCTCTGGGCAGAAGGCCTGCGCCGGCGCATGCACGCGGAAGCCAGGCTCTGGCTCGGACCTGTTGGTGGGGGAAGTCTACCACCGCTGCGTCGTGATTTGCTGCTTCATGCGGTGCGCAGCACGTGGATCTCGTGCACCGAATTGACGACCACATCGGCAAGCTCGCGCAGTTGCGCCGCGTCGCAAGCGCCGCTGGTGACACCCACGCAAAAACACCCGGCCGCGCGACCCGCGCGCATGTCAGCTGCCGTGTCACCAATCATCAGCGCATGCTGTGGAAGCACGTCCAGCGCCGCCGCAATCCGCAGAATACCCTCGGGTGAGGGTTTCGCCGCCACCGGGTCGTTACCGCACACCACTTGCGCAACGTGCTCGCTCACCTGAAGCATGGACAGCGTCTGCAGGGTTGCGTCGCGGTCGTCCGTGGTCACTATGCCCAGCCGCAGACCGGCGGCCCGCAGACCCGAGAACAGCGCGCGCAGATCACCGATTGCCAGCATCTCATCGCGCTGCGGCGGCGCCCGCATCACACCGGCGAACCGCGCGCGCAGCTCACGATCGGCCCTGTTTGGTGGAACACCCGCCTCGATCATGGTCTGCAGGCAGTGCGCGTGAATGACGTCATGCGGAAACTGAGCGAGCAGCCCCTGCCCGTCGACGCGGCCGGTGTCGCGATCGACGCCCATCGTGTCAAGCAGCGCGTCGTGCAGCGCGGCATCCACGCAGTCGCCCAGAGCAGCTACGGCGCGCTGCGCGCGGCCGCCCCACACGCCGTGAAAATCGATGAGCGTGCCGTCCTTGTCGAACACGGCGAGCTCCGCGTACACCCTCGCATCGGCGATCTGCAGGTGTGCCATTCAGCTTTTCTCCGCAAAGACGAAGGTGATCTGCCCCAGACTCTGGCGGTCGCGGTCGTATTCCCGTGCGTATGCCTCCAGCTCGCCGGCGGCATCCAGCTCATGCAAACGCGCCAGGGCGGCGTCGAGTTCCTCGCGCCCGCACAGTGCCCAGAAAGAATCACCCCGGCGCCACTCGGGCCGCAGCGGGCCGCGCACATCGGTATAGGCAGCCCCCTGCATCGGCTGCGAAGCCGGCACGATGCGGCTTTTCAGCGTGAACCCCGCCGCTCGCAGCAGCGCGTCGAGTTCGTCGAGCGACGGATGGCGGCGCAACACCTCGGTAAGCGCCTGCGGCGCCAGGTGATACGGCCAGAAGCCGCGCCTGAGCTGCTCGTGCGTGGACATGTTGATGCTCAGCAAGCCGCCGGGGCGCAGCACGCGCGCCAGCTCCCGCAGCACGCCGGCGTGCGCCGCCCAGTGCGGCTCGACCGGCAGATGATGCAACACCTGGTTGAGCATCGCCGCATCCACGCTGGCAGCGGCCAGCGGTAAGGCGTCAATCGTCGCGACGTGAAACCTCACCCGTCCGTGCGCGGCCTGGGCCGCGAGCTTGGTGCGCGCCATTGCGAGCATCTGAGGATTCACGTCGACCGCCTCGATGCGGCCAACGTGCGCGGCCAGCGCGGCGCTATAGTTCCCCGTACCGCAACCGGCGTCGAGCAGCACGCGATTCTCCAGCGTGCCTGGCAGCGCGCACAGCACTCCCAGGATCACCTCGTACCCGATCGCACCGCGGGTATCGTCGTACACCGCGGCGGTTGCCGAATAGTCTTCGTAACTGCTCACCGCCGCCGCCTGCCCGAGCAGGACGCACGTTGACGGCAGGGCGCTGGTGTAAACTTCACGCAACACCTCGCTCGAGGTCCGGCAGACACGGCCAAGATGCAGTTACCGGTCGCACAATCCTGGTACTCGGTGCAGCGCATCGACGACGGTCTGCGCCTGATTCTGGAGGATCATGTGGACCCCGCCTGGCGCTGCAACATCTGGCACGTCAGCGGCCGCGACAAGGACATCCTGGTCGACAGCGGGATGGGCGTGGTGCCGTTGAAATCGGAGATAGCACTGCTGCGCGAGCGCCCGGTCGCCTGCCTCGCCACGCATTGCCACTACGACCATGTCGGCGGGCAGCACGAGTTCGACGAACGCCTCAGCCACGCGGCCGAGGCCGGGATCATGGCGGCACCGAGCCGCGCGAACACGGTGGCCGATCTGTTTGTGACCGAGGAGCTGTTCAGCGCCCTGCCCCCGCAGGGCCTGGACATCGCCGGCTACAACGTGAGCCCGGCCGCACCGACGCGCACCGTCGCGGAAGGCGACATCGTCGACCTCGGCGACCGCGCCTTCGAGGTGCTGCACCTGCCGGGGCATTCGCCGGGCTGTATCGCGCTGTGGGAAGCCGCCTCGGGCACGCTGTTCAGCGGCGATATCGTCTACGACGGGGAGTTGTTCGACACCTTGTACCACTCCGATATCGACAGCTACATCGCCAGCCTCGAACGCCTGCGCGCACTGCCGGTAACCGTGGTGCACGGCGGGCACTTTACGAGCTTCGGTAGCGCCCGGCTGCTCGAGCTGATCGACTTCAATCTGCAACGCTGGCAGCGCCGCTAGCGCCGCGGCGATCACACGAAGCCGTGCGCCGCCGCCAGGCGTGCGATGACCGGGCGGGCCAGCACGTTTTCCCGAACCCGGGCAAGCCCGCGGTGCCTTGCCAGCACCGCCGGCGGGTCGGGATGCCACCCCATCAGCATGAACAGGTAGATGTCAGCCGCGCTGTAGGCGTCGCCAACCGTGTAGCTGCTCCCGCCGATGGCACTGTCGAGCGCGGCAAAGCACGCGTCCATGTCCTGAACGCCGCGGGCCTTGACGGCGTCTGCACCGCTCGGGTCCGTGGTGTAGCGCTCGGCGTACACGACACGGCAATCGGCAGTGTACACATTCACCGCCATGAACAGCAGCCAGCGGTAGAACTGATCGCGCGCGGCGCTGCCGGGCTCCGGTATCAACCCCGAGTCGGGAAAACGTTCCAGGATGTGCAGCATGATGGCAGCCGATTCGGTGATCACGTCGCCCTCGGGCGTCACCAGCACCGGCACCTGTGCCAGCGGATTGATGGCCAGAAACGCCGCGGTGCGGTGCTCGCCACGTGCCAGGTCCAGTTCCACCACCGCGTGCGGGACGTCGATCTCTTCGAACAGCGCCTGTGGCGCAAACGATCCCGTCTGCCGCGCGCCGTACAGCTTGTGAGCGCTGCTCACGGTTCGGGCGCGCCCAGCCGCCGTGCCGCCCAGCAGTGGAACGTATGGGTGGGCACATCCATCACCGGGGAGAACACGCCGCCGTCGAAGCCCGGCGAGTGGCGCCCGCGCTGCAGGCCCTCGATGGCCCACACGTCTTCCTGGAACACGTCGCGCCAGCCGTCCAGGACGAGCTTGCGCGCCTCGGCATAACGCGGCGAAGCGGCGGTATCGCCGACGTAGTAAAGCTGCACACGCTCACGGGTCCGGTCGTGCGCCAGCGGTTCCAGCAGCATCGCGAACACGTGATCGATCTGCAGGCCGAGCAGCAAGTTCGGGAACAGGGCCACGTACTCCGCGTGCTTGCGCTTGTCGGCCGGCCAGTCGGCAAACTCCGGCAGCGAAATGCCGGCGCGGCTGGCGAAGTCGTAGACGTAGGTACCCTGTCCGGCGAACCGGTCGTCTATCGCGATGTTGTAATGATCCTCCAGCCGCGAGTAGGTGTTGAGCGTGGGGTGCACCCAGGGCAGGTGATACGCCTCGCAGTAGTTCTCCACTGCCAGCTTCCAGTTCGCCTGGACTTCCATGCACAACCCGCCGTCCAGCGCCGGGCTCACGGCCTGCAGCCCGCCGTCGCCCACGAACGGCTCCCAGCGTTGCAGCACCGGCCCCAGATAGTCCTCGAACGCCTCCGCCCGGCCCGACAGGTTAACGAAGATCATACCGAGCCACTCCGCACTGCGTACCGCCTTGAGGCCGTGCTGCGATTTGTCAAATCCGGCGATCTCGTGCACCCCTGGGCCGCCGATGAACGGCGTACCGCGCAGCGAACCGTCCAGCCGGTAGGTCCAGCTGTGGTAGGGACAGCGGATCGCGCCCTCGAGCGCGCCAGCCTCACGCACCAGCACCTGCCCGCGATGGCTGCAGACGTTGTGAAACACCCGCACCGTGCCCGTCTCGTCACTGACAATGACCAGCGGCATACCGAGCAGCTCGACCGGCCGGGCGCCCGGTGCCTGGGGCAGATCGCTGCGAAAGCCAATACACGTCCAGGTGTTCGCAAACAGTGTATCGCGCTCTTGCCGGGCGAATGCGGCGTCAGTGTAGGTGGCGTTCGGCAGCCCGCGCGCTTCGCCGGTCGGGCGCTGTACCTGGGTCCACCACTCTTGATCCTGCTGCATGTCGTTCACCCGGCCGATCCTGACAACCCTCGATCCCGCGAGTATGGGCACGCGGGGCGGCGCGAACAATATGCGGTCGCGACATCCGGTTAGCTATGCGGGACCTTGCCGGCCCCGTGCGGGACACACCCGTGGCGCCGGTCAAGGCACCGCGGGTGGTGCCGATACTCCCGATACGCAGGGCGCTGCGGTCGGTTTGCGACGGGAAGGCAGACGGAGACCCAACGGTGATGGTCGGGAAACACAGATGAGCGAGCGCTTGCGCGACGTCGACTGGTGGCACTGGGCGGCCGTTACGCTGCTGCTCGCAACCGGTCTGCTCGGCTGGGAACCGGCGCTCGGGCTGGTCTATCTCCTGTGCGCGGCACGCACCGTGCAGCTGGCGCTGGCCGAGCGCAGCCTCGCCGCGTTTCCCGTGCAGGTCAACGTCGCATTCCTGGCGATCCTGATCGCCGCCGCCGTCGTGGCCCCGCGGCTCGTGTTCGGCGCATCGCTGCTCACAGCCGCCATCCACGCACTTACCGGCTACAGCGTTGTCGCCCGCCTGCTGGCCCTGTTACCCGTTAACCGGCTCGAACCGCTGTCGCCGGCACTGGTGAAACGCACGTTCTTGACCGCGCCGGTGCGCGGCAGCATTCTGGAACTGGTGGCCCCGCGCGAAGCCGGGAACCGCAGCTGGCATTCGGCGTTGAGCTGAGCCCGCCGGCGCAACAGGGCGCTACCCTTCCAACTCGATCGCACGGTTCTTATGCTTGGCGGTCATGGCCGCTCAACTGGA